>JAEKNW010000027.1 GCA_016838885.1 Candidatus Cloacimonadota bacterium | reverse complement strand
GGTCGCATATTAAGAGATTCTTCTTCTTGCAATTTATTATAGAGCGCCTTAGCATTTTGTATTGTGAAGTTATCTAAATAGTGTACCCATTGATCTTCTGAATCCTGGCTTGGATAGGATATACTAAGAATATTACTTGATATTGGTACTTCAGCATCTTCAAAATCTTGATTACCTAACCAATCAAATTTCTTGTACTCTTCTAGATTTAAGCTAACAATGAATTTAATTCCTGGTTGTGCAACATCATCTATCCAATTAAGTAAATCTTCAATAGCTCTCAATTTGTTCCACTTCTCATCAATTCTACTTATATTATCTACTTCATCTATAATAAAAACAAGTTCTTTTTCACTTTTATTCACTAGCTTTTTTACATTTTTCTTATTTAAGTCACAATTGTAGTTTAATGAACTAGAAAATAATCTGTAAAAAGGATTTTCTTGCCATTTGGGGTTGATGTTCGTGAAGTCAATTCCGTTTATAAAAAATACTGAGTAATCTCTTTTCTGAAGATTATCACAACAATATGCACAGAAGGCGGATTTACCTCCTCCTTTATTTTTACTTATTACCAGTAAATTTTTATCAGATTGCAAAAAACTATCAAGCTTATTGTTTGGTCCAATAAAGTTATCAGGGACACAATATAGCATAGGATTTTGACTATTATAAATACCCATATATGAATAAGACGTGAGAGTTATATCAGTAACAATTTTAATTCGTTCATCAAACCTAGTTCGCTCAAAAGAATTTTGCGGTGCGTTTAAAGCTCTAACCCTATCTAGTAACTCAACTAGTTTGGAATAAAGTTCTTGAACAAAATTGGTGTTGTTAATTTTTTTGCTGAAAATCTCATAAGATTCCTGACCTTGATAATGAATTTTTATGTTTTTTGCATCAAAATCTGAAAGTAATAATAGTTTATTTTTTTTGTAAGATAATAATAAGGGAAGCAATTTAATATCAGTACCTTCATTATTATCACTAAACTTAACATAAGTGGTGATAGAATCTGCAACTAATTCCTTTAATTCTGAACCATGCAAAATCTGCCCTTTGTCGCTAATTAGTTCAATCTCTTTAAAAAAACTCAAACCTGTCAGAAAAATAGCAAAGAGTTTTCTGATTGTCTTTATTTCTCTTTTTGCTATACTGGGAGTTACTCCTCCATGTGCAATCGAGTTTCTATAATTCAATATCTCATTGAGTAAGGATTTAGAATTTGGATGTAAAATTTTTTCCTTTTCTGCCTTGTAGATAAAATCAACAATTTGATGACTCAAAGGTGTGATATTTTTCTCCTTAAGTTCTAGAGTAGCCTCTCTTAAAAAACCTACATAATTACCACCCAAAGGTCTTGAAAGTATATTTTCAATGTGATAATAAAGCTTACCTATCTTAATTTCATAGGCAGCTAATTCGCTAAGTAAAATATAACTAAGCAATTTTATTGATTCAATGAAAATAATGTCACATAATAATAACCATTCATCCTCAAATGTTTTGCCATGATTATTAGTGTATTTATTTAGTTGGAAAGCTATCGGATATGGGAGTGAATCATGAATTTTGCTTATAACTAAATCTAACTCATTCTGCTCTATTTTCTTATCAACCATATACCTATCTCCTCTTGATCAATTTTTAAAAGGCAATTTAAACAAACAACACAACAAAAATCATTACTCTTACAAGTTAAATTATTATAATTAAAATTCTC
>JAEKNW010000026.1 GCA_016838885.1 Candidatus Cloacimonadota bacterium | reverse complement strand
AGGTTCTTTCTTTATAATCAAACAAAAAAGGCACACATTGTGCCTTTTTGCGTATACAGAAATACACTTCTGTAAAGAAGTTGATTTTAACGAAGCTTATTCAATTTTTATTTGATGGATCGAAATTGTTTATTATGATATTTCTTTAAGTTATACCCAATAGCCACTAAATTCAACTCTAGTTTTATTCCTGAAAACATAGTTCTTGTAAAACGACGGAATTTCATGTCTTCTTTAATAATCCCAAAAGCTCCTTCAACTTGAATAGAGCGTTGAACTCTCAATTCTATTCCAAGTTCTGAATCAAGATTTTCAATAACTGTTTCTTTCATCTCTTGATATCCATTCAAAATGGACATTGTTCTGTTTCCTTTGGCTGTTGTACATTTCTTTTTCTTGCGACATTTGTCGCAATATAAACATTCATACATTGTTTTTGTATGGGGGTATTCTATATATTTGCTCTCATAATCGTATTGTTTTATGAATTTCTTATTGTTTGGACAGATATAGAAGCCATTCCTATCCTGTCTAAAGTTTTCTTTATTATATATTAATTTTTTAAACTTGGAATCTCTCTCTTTTGCCCATAAGCCATATTTTTGAAATAACTCCATATTTTTTTCTAGACAATAACTATAATTATCATAACTTCCATATCCAGCGTCTGCGACTGGATACTTTGGGTAATAGTTATACATAATATTGTATTTCTCAAGTATTGGCTTAAATGTTTTATGATCCGCTCCGTTTTGGTAAGCGTCTATTACCATAATGTATTCATTACTAACTCCTATTTGTACATTATATCCTGGTTTTAGTTGTGCATTTCTCATATGATCTTCTTTCATATGCATAAAGGTTGCGTCATGATCTGTTTTGGCATAACTATTTCTCTTAGGACCGATTATTTCTAAGTCTTTTGTATATTCCTCTAACTTATTATAGTATTCTTGGAAATCATCATACAATCTCTGTATAGGATGTTTTCGTTGTCCTTTACCATATACACATTTTAGACCCAAACAATCGATTAGTCCCACTAATCGATTCTCTATTCTTTTTATCTCTTGAGGTATATATTTATCTTTCTCTATCATCTCTTTATATCCGCGGTTCCTAAATATTTCATTTAGCTCTGGAATTCTTTTTGTAATTTTTAGGTATAATTTATCTCGAAACTTTAAAATCGATTTCTTCCATTTGAATGTATATTTGTTTGCGTCAGCTTCTATCTTTGTTCCATCAATATATAATTTATCTGTTTCGATATCTTCTCGTTTCATTATTTCTTGATTAATCTCAAGTAATAACGAATCTAGCTTTTCTTTGATTTCATTCATCACATTATTAATTAATGTATGTGATGGAGGGTTCATCCCTTCTATCAAATACATAAATCTTATATCATTTTTACATGCTTCTTCAAGCTTTCTTGTGCTTCTATAACCAATCATATAACCAAATAGTATGGCATTCATTATCTTGACTCTGTTTTTCGGCATTCTGCCTATATTGCTTTCTCTACCAAAGTATTTTTCTAACTTTATTCCTTTCATAAGTTCAAGATAGGTATGTACTTCTGAATCTTTTTCGATAATAATTTCTAAATCCAGTGGTAAAACCAATTGATTTGTTGTATAATTCTCTGTGTAATTATGGTGTTTTGTCATACCTTAATTATACCAAAAAACCAGCCTCATTTGAGTCTGGTTTTTGTTTTATCTTTTTTTCTTTCTA
>JAEKNW010000025.1 GCA_016838885.1 Candidatus Cloacimonadota bacterium | reverse complement strand
GAGCTTCTTGCGATATAGTTAAATAAAAGAACCCTCACAAATTAATAAGATATAATGGTAGTGACAAAACAAACCAAAACTTATTAATAGGAGGATTCAAATGAATTATAACAAGACTCTGAAGCTAAATCAAATCACAGATCAAACTTTAATTGTTGGAATTGATGTATCAAAGGATTTTCATGTAGCCAGGGCTCAGGATTTCAGAGGTATTGAGTACGGAAAATCTATTACATTTAATAATGATCATATGGGGATTTATAGTCTTAAAGTTTGGACAAAAGACATAATGATCAAGCATGAAAAATTAAATTTAATAGTTGGTCTAGAGCCTACGGGTCCTTATTGGATAAATTTATCTAGAGAGTTAAAAGCTGCTGGTATAAAGGTTGTAGCCGTTAACCCAATGCACGTAAAAAAATCAAAAGAGCTAGATGACAATAGTCAAACCAAGACTGATTATAAAGATGCCAAGATTATTGCTCAATTGGTTAAAGATGCAAGGTATTCTGAACCCAATTTATTAACTGGTGTGTATGAAGAATTACGAAATGCTAAGAAAATAAGGGAACTTCTTAATTCAGATTTAATTGCATGTAAGAATCAAATATACAATTGGTTATCGAGATTCTTTCCAGAGTATCAAAATGTATTCAAAAGCTGGGAGTCAGATTCATTTATAAGCGTCTTACGAGATTATGTATTTCCATGTGTTATAAGTGAAGTTAAAGCTGAAATAATATATGAAGCTCTTCCTAAGAAGTTAAGAAGAGGTGCAGGAAAGAATAAGATTGTTAAATTAGTAAATGTCGCTAAAAACAGCATAGGCACTACCGAAGGTCATATGTTTGCTGCATTTGAGATTAGACATTTACTAAATAAATATGAGTTATTCAAACATGAACTAGAGGACTTGTCTGCTCAAATAGAAAAGCTTTGTATTACACTTCCAGAAGTTCAAAGATTACTTGAAATTAAAGGTATTGGCCTTAACTTAGCAAGTGGTATTATCTCAGAATTAGGTGATATAAGAAATTATTCACATCCTGATCAGTTAATAAAGATGGCAGGTTTGTCGTTAATAGAATGTAGTTCTGGTAAAAAGAAAGGTCAAACAACAATTAGTAAACGTGGTCGAAGTGACTTACGTAAGTTCTTATACCAAGCTGTATTCACAATGTTATCAAGTAATAAAGGATTTCAGTCGTTGCACAAGTATTATACTGAAAGGCCTAAAAACCAACTTAAAGGTAGACAATCTATGATGGCTTTAGCTCGAAAGTTTCTAAGAATAATATATACAGTTGTAACACAAAATATCGCTTATGATGAAAATAAAATGCTTTCTGATATAAAACGACCAGATGAGTTTTTACGAATAGCAAAAGCAATGTAAGAAATGAAAAAATAGCAATGAGTTAAGAACATACTGAGCAAAATAGTAGACAGTGAAGTATGTAAAAAATAAAAATGACAAAGGTGACGATCCCGTATTTTACCATAAGGGCATGACCCTGGAGTGGAGCATCAAGGGACTCACATATAGTGTAAGTTGGGCGAAAGAAGTTTGGGACATGATCCTGGTAGAAAGAGGTTAGTCTGCTATATTAGAGTGAGTTGGTTACAGTCTATACAATGACACTACTGTTATTTGTTGTGAGAAAAATCAAGTCTTATATGATGAATACATGTAATCATAAAGATTTGAAGTTAATTATATTAAGAAAGGATATGTCAAAGTGTTGCAAATACGTACTTGACATAAAGAGGT
>JAEKNW010000024.1 GCA_016838885.1 Candidatus Cloacimonadota bacterium | reverse complement strand
AATTCTGATGACCCAATAAACTTTCCCTCATACTTCTCAATCTACGATACTTCAGTTCCTAACGAGTTTTCATTAATTTATCAAACTCAAATAGATAGTAATAATATGCTTTCACCAGAGTTATTCGAAGACTATTTCATTAGAAAAACAGGGAATTATCAGTATACAGCTTACGATCTTGAAAGTTTTGATGCTACATGTGTAGTGGACAACATTTATTTAGTCCCATCAACAAAATTTAAAGATGAGGGAGCAGTCCTGTTAGATTATAGCGATAATTCATACTATTACTATATTATTAATGATGATGGAATACTGCAGAAAAAATATAATTTGGGGGAGACATCTCGTTAAGTTGCAATTGACGGAGATAAAATGATAGCTTATTCTATTGGAGATGTTAATTTTTATAACATAACAGAGAATGACAGCTTAGAGTATAGGGGAACTTTCTATCTATCCCAAGCTTTATCTGATTATGGTTATAGTATTGCTTACATGGACGATAGAATTGCTTTTACATCTTATGAAGGGATTAGTCCTGTAATCTCGAAACTCTATCTATATGATGTCTCTGATGTTAGTTCTAGTCAAGCAATAAATTTGTTAGATAGTGAGAATATATCAAATCGACCTAACCTTAGTAATGCTCAGTATTGTTCACTTGTACACGAAGATAGTCATCTATATATTTCATCATTATCTGGCTATTTTTTGTTAAAAGCAACAATTAATGATGATATTATTACTTTAGAGGATATTGGGCAATCATCAATAATTAATCTTAATTCAATGGGGATGCTCAAAAATAATATATACTATGTTCAAAATGTTCAAAGGAATTATAGTCTGAGTACTTACTCACTTGAAAATATTTATAATGTTCAGGAAATTCCTAATAATTATCCAGAAAACAGTGCATATAGTTTTTTAGAATATGAGCAGAAAGTAGTTAGATATGATGAATTTTTAGGGATTATGTATTTATATGATTTTAGTGGTGATGATATGATCTTAGAAGCAACTTATGAACCCCAACCACATTTAACCCCAGGTGTATTTTCTCTTTTGAAATGGGATGGTACTCATTTGATTTATAGATCGCGTAGTAGTCTTTATTCTCTAAAGTATGAAGAGGGTGTTTTTAGTCCAACTTGGTCTATAAATAATAATGATAATTATCCCTACAAATACAGCTATACAATATACAATAATTATCTGTATGAACATAATACAGATACAGGTGTCTTAGTTCATGAATTTGATTCTGATGAGATTAGTCAGATAAATTCTCTCACTATACCTTTTAATAATGGATGGAATGGAGCTTATTTATTCGGAGATATTTTGACAATAGCAGATAAGGTTGTTGATCTCTCTTATGATCCCATAAATCTCTCTCACAGGTATAATCTTAATCAATCTAATATTAATCTTGGAGTGACAAAGTATAATGAATACTTTCTGTATTCTGGACAAGAAAAAATCTACGAAAATGGTGTGTTGGTTGATTATATGAGAGGAGTATCTGTATATAAATTAATTGATGATATTCCTGTAAGAGTAGGCCAAATTGTATCTGGTTGGGCAGGTTCTGTTAAAGTTTTACCAGGTGGTACAGCAGATAACTTTGATTTATTAGTCTATCATAATAACTACTATGCGATTTACTCCTGCCAAGCTACCCCCAACGGAAATTTTGATATAACTCCTGTAACCCTAAACGCTATTAATTACCCAAATCCCTTTAACCCGGAAACTACTATTTCCTATGATATTTCTAAATC
>JAEKNW010000023.1 GCA_016838885.1 Candidatus Cloacimonadota bacterium | reverse complement strand
AATTCGAACGCATATAATATATATATTCGGGAGAATTATGGAAGTTACTTTTGCAAAAGAATATAGTGCTATTCTCAAAGATCTACTGCATTATTTGGGTTTAAGTTAAAACTTATAATATTCGAATTGTTGAACTTTAAATTGAGGTTTTTCACTTTTCTCTTGGGTGATTTCACTTTTAACTACATGACCTAGGAAAGGTTCAAATCTTTTAAACTCACTAAAGAAAATCAGGGACAAGGAGATTAGGAGAGCATGTCCTACAAGACCTAACTTGCTGATTGGTTTGATTAATTTATAGTCCCAAGAAGTAGGAATGAAATGGAAAAGATAACTGGCGATAAGAACAAAACCTATAACTTGATATTGACTAACCCAGTTTGATATATTAGCCAGATGTAGATTTCCAAAGATAGCTTGTAACATAATCCAAGCATTTTCTAGGGAGTTTGCTCTGAAGAAGACCCAAGTTAAACTGATAAAATTGAAGGTAATCAGCCAAGCAAGTGGTTTATAGAAAAATGAGAAAAGTTTATTGTTATTTATCAAGAGGGCTATCTTTGTCTGACTCCACCTTCTATGGATAACTAAGGCTATACCATGCAAGGCTCCCCAAGTGAGATAGGTCCAAAAGGCATTAGGTCGAACATGCCACAAGCCACCTAAGAGCATAGTGATCATGAGATTCAAATAAACATTACCTTTTCTGTTGCCACCCAGAGGGATATAAAGATAATCTCTTAGCCAGGTTGATAAAGAGATATGCCATCTACTCCAAAAATCTTTGACTGATGTTGCTTTATAAGGGAGGTTGAAGTTTTCCAGAAGGTTAAAACCGAGAAGTTTAGCCAAACCAATCGCCATGTCCGAGTAGGCTGAGAAATCACAATAGATCTTTATGGCATAAGCATAGACAGCAATTAAGTTGGTAAAGCCATCAAAGCCTGTTGGATTAGCAAAGATATTCTGAATATAATTGACAGCTAAGAAATCAGCAATTACCATCTTCTTAAATAGTCCATTAAGAATCAGCATCAATGCTTGAGAAATTTCATTATTGGAAAGAGTCTTTCTCTTGTTAATTTGGGGGAGAAAGTCTGCAGCTCTGACAATAGGACCTGCAACAAGTTGAGGAAAGAAACTAACAAAGAAAGAGAAATCTAAAAAACTGTTAACAGGCTTGAGTTTCTTACGATAAATATCAATAGTGTAACTCATTGTCTGGAAAGTGAAAAAAGAAATCCCGGCAGGGAAGATGATATCTAAAGGCTTAACTTGGCCATTAGCTAAGAAGTTAAAGCCTTCAATAAGGTAATTTGTATATTTAAAATAAGAGAGTGAGCCTATATTCCAGATTATACTCAAGATGAGATAAAGTTTAGCATCCTTAGGGTTCTTGAAAATGAGTCTTCCTAAGAGATAATTTACAAGGGCAGTGCCAAGTAGAAGTAGCCAGAAGACTCCTGAAGTTTTATAAAAGAAGAAGAGTGAAAAGAGTAATAAATAGACTGTTCTTAGCTTTATTTTACCAACTACAAAAGGATAGCCGAGAAAGACTAAGGTGATAAAAACTAGGAAGATAGGGGAATTAAACTGAATCGGATCAGCAGAATTATAATTAAAGAATTCTAATACTCTGTTTAACACTAGTTATTCTCCTGATATTTTTCATATTCATCTTTAAATTTACCATATAAGAGCTCTCCGAAATACTTGGCCCCTTTTCTGGTAAAATGAGTATGGTCAGGAGTAAGATATCCTTGAGTGTGCAAATCAACATTGCAATTTTCTCCCCCCAGTGCAGTAAAAAGATTGAAGAAGCCAATTTCAGTATCTTTAGCAATTCTTTGCTGTTCCTTGATTAGGTAGGGCAAGTCAGGAGAGCTAACCCAAAGAGTATCAAGCTGAGCCCCACGATCGCCTACACTGAAGAGAATCATGGGCTGACTATAATCTATAGTTTTTAAATAGTTAATATTTTTCTTCATTGATATTCTATACCAACTGTAATCAATCATAATCGGATCTGTAACATTTGCTCCATAATGGAGGATGGTGAGGTCGTAGTTAAAGTAATTATTCATTTGGTTAAGAATATTATCTTGAAGATGAATAAAGTTGTTTCCTTTATTTCCTCGCAATGAATAGTTATCAATGTATATCCCTTCCTTATCCGCGAAATCAACACCATAAACATAAGTGGTATCCTGTGGGAAATATGAGATTGAAAGGTATTTGAGCAAAGAATCGGATAAGCTAATGAATTGAACTTCCTCACTAACTTTTATCTCTTTGATTAGTGTATCTCTATCTGTTTGATATTCAATAGTCAAGGGAGACTTATTATTTAAGATTATCAGAGTGGGATTAGCCAACCAGTTGCCTTCCATCATACTATAAGTGTGCCAACTTAAGGAAACTCCATTCACAGCAGAAGTGTCAGCTTGAAGAAGACTAGGTACAGCTACATTACCAAATAATCCCAAGGGCTTGGCTCGATTACTGATCTTGCTGATAGAGTATTCAGTCCAATTATCACTATAAGTGTGTTTAATAGAAGCCCTAAACTGACTGAGATCTGAAACTGCAGCAACAAATCCAACTCCTTTTCCTCCTAAACTATCTTGCCAGATTTTTCTAAGCTTGCCAGTTCCTAAGTCTGATTCTGTGATAGAATCACCATAATAGGCTATTCTCAAACGTTTAAGATCATGCTTGCCATACGAGTCTAGTTTGGCAAAAAAAGGTTCGAGTGGGCTAAAATCATCACCTCCTACAATCTCTGAGAAAGCAACAGGTTTGATTTTCTTTACATACTTCTTCTTTGGCTTCTTTTTCTCTACTTCCGGAGTGATAATTTCTAAACTATCTTCATCAGCATAACTTTCTTCATCAACGACTAGCAAAGAATCACTAGGCTCTTGAAAGAGAGAAGCATAATCAAATTTAGGGATAAGAAAGCTATAAATAGCCATGACAGCAATAACAATAAGTGCTATGACTGAGAGACGTGAAAAACCTTTATTCATTTTAATTTATTTTACTTAAATTGATTAACTGTCCAAGTTAAAACATCTTCCAACATTTTAAGGGGAGGTTGCTTAATCATCTCCTTATCCATCAAGAGTTGCATTGTTTCACGGGCTTGCTTAATATCTGTTTGAGCTATTTGGAAGACTTGGTCATGAGTTAGGATTCGTGTAGCAACACCGTCTTTGACAGCCTGCATTGCCACATCTGCAGCCTCCTGTGGGAAAACTTGAGCTTCGTCCATAGTAGGAATGATATTGTCAGGATTAATGCCTCTTTTCTCAGCATAATTCGCTAAAGAATAAGCAGCTGCTATGGCCATATTATCGGTAATCTTGGTTGCTTGAACTGTTAAAGCACCTTTCAAAATACCAGGGAAACCTAAAGAGTTATTAACTTGATTAGGGAAGTCTCCTCTACCTGTTGCGACTATAAAAGCACCTGCTTCTTTGGCAGCATAAGGATAAATCTCAGGTATAGGATTAGCACATGTGAAGACAATAGCCTTACTATTCATTAGTTTAATCCACTCGGGCTTAACAGTATCAGGTCCCGGTTTTGAAACAGCAATCAAAACATCTGCTCCTTTCATTGCTACTTCAATATTGTTAATCTTATGAGGATTAGTCTTTTGGCAAAGCTCCCAATGACGGTATGCGAATGGATCTGCTGCAAATTCTGTTCTATCTGTTGAAAGACTTCCTTTGGAATCAAAGATAATCATGTTTTCACCAGGCATCCCGGCAGTCATTAGAATTTTTGCAATTGTAGAATTAGCAGCTCCGGCTCCCATAAGGACGGTTTTTACTTCCTCAATCTTTTTGTCTGCTAATTTTAAAGCATTAATTAAACCTGCTAAAGTTACAGAAGCTGTACCTTGAGCATCATCATGCCAGACAGGAATATCGCAATCACTTCTTAACTCATCTAAGATTTTATAGCAATTTGGCTGAGATATATCTTCTAAGTTTACAGCTCCAAAAGATGGTTCAAGCATTTTAACGAAATCAATAACTTTATCAGGATTTGGCACCCCATTCTTGTCTCTATTATTTATACATAAAGCTACAGCATCAACACCACCTAGATACTTCATCAGAAAGGCCTTTCCTTCCATTACCCCTAAACCACCAAATTTTCCACAATCTCCATCACCTAAAACCCGAGTAGAATCTGAAACTACTGCAACTAAATTACCCTTATTACTGAGATTATAAGCCTCTAATGGTTCATCTCTCAAAATAGTAGAAACCTGAGAAACTCCCGGTGTGTACCATACATTGAACCAATTAAATCCATATACACCTGCCTTAGGAACAGTTTGCATCTTTCCACCATAAAATCTATGGGCTTGTTCAGATAATTTCTTTAAAAACAGAGTTTGTGCCTTTGCTTTCTGAGCTGCTGTGAACTCGTTGGGAAATATGTTACTTAAATTAGATAAATCGATTTTAATCTTTTCCATTGCTATCCTCTCATGATTGATAGCTCATATTTAAAAGAGAAGAAAAAACGTCAAGAGAAAGATAGGGAAAATGGTGTTTGAGGTTATTTGATATGTTTAGTCCTCTTGAAAATTATCAATCAATGTTCTTATCCCTGAAAGTAATACATTGAAACTGTGGGACTTGTTTACTCCCTCTAGATTTAAAAAGGGGGCTATTTTCCTTGATCCTGAGACCTTTTGATATTGATTATGGGTGATTTTTTTAAGTTCTTCTGAGGCATTTGCTAATAAATCAGGATCTCGGTATTTCTTTTTTTCCTGTAACTTTGCAATATTCTTTAGCTCTAACCCTGTAGCAACAGCATTTAAATCCCCAAGATAGAATGATTCTAATTCATGGCAAGCTATTCTTATACAACACTTATCAATCTTACTCGTCTGAACTAGTCTATCGTGCAACTCTTTTTTAAGCTTAATACAGTCTGCAGAATCTTTATCTCTTACAATCAAAAAAAGTGATTTAGAACCTTTCCAAGCTTTAACTCTTCTTTCCAGATTTTTATCTAAATCCTGCTTTCCTTCAAAAACCTGAAATTCTATTTTAACTCCCGTGGGAAACATCTTTTTAAGTATAACATTTAGCATCTCTTTTGCAGAAGGTTCTTCAACAAGACAAACCAAAGTTTTCATAACTAATCAATATCCCCAAACAAACCGTGTTTCCACAAATACCCCATCTGATCTCCATTCTTCATGTATTCCAACAGTTGCTCATTGTTACTTGCTTTTTTGATTGTAGTATAACCATTCTCCTTTTCTAACCAAAAAACTTCTTCAATTGCTGTAGCATTAAGAAATTCAGGTGAATGAGTGGTAACAAAAACCTGCTCCCCTCTATTAGCATAAGATCTGAATTCTTCTGCTAGTTCCCATAACAATTTTGGATATAACTGTTTTTCAGGCTCTTCAACACATAATAAAGGATGTGGACTGGGGTCATATAGTAAGATTAAATACGCCAACATCTTGATTGTTCCATCAGAGACAAAACGAGCTAAGAATGGATCTTCGAATGAGCCATCTTGAAATTTTAGAAGAACTCGACCTTCCTCTGTTGTTTTTGATTCAACATTAGTAATACCTGGTATCCTTTGTTTCATGAGCATAAATATTTGATCTAATACAGTTGGATGGTTGTTGTTTAGGTATTGAATTACTAAAGATAGATTTTCTCCATGTCTAGTTAGATGTTCGGAATACCCTGATTCTTGTTCTAGTCGTGCCTTATCAATTTTGATATCTGAAATATGCCAATTCTCAATCAGATTCCCTAAATCTTTCACTGCCGGGAATTTTTCAAATTGTGCTAAACCTTTAATTGCTAAGATGTCATTAGATTTCAGCTTTTGCTCTTCCCGTATTAAATCATTAATATCTTTGACATTATCTAATTCATTAGTAACAGCATTACCAACGCCCTTAGAAAAATCTAAAAAATGCCATGGCTTACCTCGTCCACCCCGTCTGTACTTTAGAATTTCTCTTTCTACATAGGATTTTCCTGAATTCTCTGATATGATTAACTGATAGGTTATTAAAGGTGCTTTCTTACTTTGTCTAAATTGAATTTCGATGTCAATTGGTCCTTTGCTATCTCGACTTCTGACTTCAAGAAATCCCTTACTCCCTCCAATTTTATTTAAAGCGATATTGATGTTACTATGAAAAGCCTCTTTTAGAAACTCTAAGATACTGAAAATAGTACTTTTCCCACTCCCATTTGCACCTACAAAAACACAAAATGAAGGAATATTTTCTATTGTAATATCTTTAAACGCCTTAAAGTTTTTTACCTTTATTGCTTCAATTTTCATCTTTACTCCTAACATTTGTTACCATGTTTTTAAATACTTATTTATCAAAAATACATTATTGTTTCATGTAATTTTTTAGTCAAGGAAATATGATTTTTAAATATTAATCCCGAATGATGCAGTAGATCTTCAGCGAAGAGTGCAGTATCTATAAGCAAAACCCTCTTCATCACTATGCACTTAGATGAAAAGGGTTTATTATGTAGATTGATTAACGACGTTAAACCCAAATAATGCAGTAGACTTTTGTGAATAGCACAATATTCTTCTGAATCATTCTGGTTAAAAATTTATATGAGCACTTGCTCCTCTATTTGAAATTAAATATTAGGATATAAATCCTCTACCGAATATCGTAAGAACTTTCTAAAGAAGCGTACATCTTCTTCATTTAGAATTGCCACAAATTCAGTCCCTTGGGCTTCATACTTTTTTGCTACTATCTGAGCTAATTTTTCTAAGTCAGAGGCACTTTTCTGGTCGGCGAAGGGAATGAAAAGCTGATAAGTAGCATAAGTATGTAACTCATTTTCAATCCTAGAAGTTAACTCTTGGATGTTATCACTATTAAGTGCAGATATAAAGATTGCGCCTGGATATCTATTCTTAATAAAGGCTAATTTTGAAGCTTCTAACTTATCAGTTTTATTGAAAACTAAAAGAGTTTTAATGTCTTTTGCCCCAATAGAATCCAACACTTTATCCACTTCATTGATATAGAACTCAAAGCGTGAATCAGCCACATCAACAGTGTGTAACAAGAGATTAGCTTCGGTTACCTCTTTAAGAGTAGCCCTAAAAGAAGCTACCAGATGATGAGGAAGCTGTGAGATAAATCCAACTGTGTCAGAAATTACTATCTCTTTTCCCCTTTCTAGTTGTATCATTCTCACTGTTGAACCTAGAGTAGCAAAAAGTTTATCTTCCACTAAAACATCTGAGTTAGTTAAGTTATTAAAAAGAGTTGATTTCCCTGCATTAGTGTAACCAACTAAACACACACGCTTTAGATTAGCCCTCTGTTTACTCTGGGTATCTTTTTGAACCATAATTGCTTCCAATTTCTTCTCCACAACATGAATCTGATTCCTAATGATTCTCTTATCTATCTCTAATTGAGTTTCACCCATTCCACGCGATGCAGTCCCTCCACCTTGACCTCCACCACCGGCAGCAACTTTACTTCCCTCAAAATGGGACCAAAGTTTCTTCAGACGTGGTAACTGGTATTTCAGCTCAGCTAACTCAACTTGTAGGTTAGCTTCATAAGTTTGGGCATGATGATGAAAGATGTTAAGAATAACTTCTGTTCGATCACTGACCTCTAACTCTAATATTTGAGTGATATTTTTACCTTGAGTAGGTGAAAGTTCATTATCAAAGATAACAAGTCCGGCCTGATATTCATGGGCAATTGCTTTAATCTCAGCTAAGAAACCTTTACCAACAAATGTCCCACCATCAATCTTGGGCCTTCTTTGAATTCTTTTATATATTGTGCGAAGTCCGGCAGTCTTTGCAAGAAGTTCTAACTCTACAAGAGACTTCTCTTTCTCTTCAAAATCATCCTTCTGCAGACAGACTCCTATTAATATTGCTTGATTGGGATCAAGAATAAGCTCATCTTCATTTTCTAATATTTTATCTTCCGTCATATTTTCTCCTTATTATTCTCAGTAGCATTAATTGGGTTAAATCCCCGGACAAAAAAGAAACCCGGCCTGCCGATCCTATATTGGACAGCATCCGGGTAAATTTTGACGCAATAATAGGATCAGCACAGTTTTAAAACTTCACTGATCCCATAAATTACTTATATTTTAAGGTATCAGTGCAGATTAATTACTTCTTACTTTTACAATAGCTGTAATGCTTAAATTAATCATTCTGCATCTCCTTTTTTTTATTTTTATATTATTAGACCTATAGTTTATAAAGTCAACTTCATGTCAAGAATTATTTTTTGTATATTAATCAACAGTGATTGATTTGGATACATTCTTAGGTACATCAGGGTGAACACCATGCTCAACCATACCTAACCTGTCGAGATATTCCATTTTCTTAATACTCATAGCTAAAGCTAAGAGTTGCAGAGCTATAGATGAGGAGAAACATGTCATTAAAGTATCTCCTGTTTTAGGAAGAGGAATATAACCCCAGCCATAATATTTACTATCTCCGAAAGGATTAAGTCTGGCATTATCCATTAACTTATCATTTTCTTCAGCAATGATAAAGGTATCAGCACCTCTAATTTTATGGGTATTAATTTGAGAGATAGTTAAGTTAATATCTCTTTCATCCGGACCGGTAATATAGATTAATGGGTAGTTTCTATATAATTCATCAAAGAAGTCAATTTCTGAGAATAATTTTTTGAATAATTCAGTAGCGTTAGTTGATAAATTAAAAGGGAAAGTCCTATCAAAGATATAGCTTGTAATAGCTTTGTTTAGAGCTATGGTATCATCAGGAATCAGCTTATATTTATCTGCATTAGCAGCAACTAAATCATGCAAAACATTAATTTTCTTTAATAGTTTCTTTACATTCTTAAGTCCGAAGATAGTATTCTTTCCTAAGATAGTGTTTGGTCCGTGCTTAAATTCAGAAGCTTCTCTACCTTCAGTATGATTCAAGACTGTCTCTCTAATTTTGAGGGCTCCTTCAAAAGCAACCCCGGAAATCTTAGTTGCCAGTAGGTGCATAGAAGGTTCCATATAGGTTTTGTTAGCTACATAAGTTATCTGTTCTTTTGTCGTTGAGATAGTCTCTTTTAGGAGGAGAGGAATATCTTTAAGTGTCTTTTTCCGATAGGCTATATTATGTTCTTTTTCCCACACTTCAGCTTTATCAAGACTGCTTCTTTGGATTTCTAACATTCTTTCTGCAGCTCTGATGGCTAGGTAATAGAAGACTGTTAATTGATTCATGAAACTCTTGGTGGCAGGAACGGCTATTTCCGGACCGCAATGAATTGGGATAGCTACATCACTCTTCTCTTGTCCTAGAGTTGAATTCATATTATTAACAACAACGACTTTACCGATTTTCAAACCAGAGGCATCAATATCATTAAAGATATCGATTAAATCTTTAGTTTCCCCACTTTGAGATACACCAATAATGAGGTCGTGATCTTTAAGACTATTTGAGTATTCACCTCTGAAGTCTCCGGGAAGTATAGGAATAATCTCAACCCCGGCAATTTCATTGAAGAAGAGGGCTGCTACTTTAGTAGCATTGTAAGATGTGCCACAAGCGATTGAGTAAGTAACCCCTTTATTCTTCTTAGTATTCTCTAAAAGGCTGATGAAATCATTAACACTTTTATGGTATAAATTATTTTCAATATCTTCATAATAACTGTCTAAAGCTTTAATAATTAGAAGTTTCTTTTTAGAGAATCCACCATTCATTAGTTCTATAAGTAAATTCTTTTCTTCTGAGAAGAGATATTTATTTTCAAAGTCTTCTTTAACTAAAACATCATAGATAGATTGGTAACCATTTTTAACTTTTTCATAATATTCATCTGATTTCTTATCATTTAAGTATTTATCGAAGTATTTCTTTTTCTTGGTAAATTCTTCTACATTGGCTATATCATTGGATAGTTTTTCTATGCTTGAAAAAATATCTTCTCTTTTTAAGAATTCAATCATTCTTCTGCCTGTATTAGAACCACCTTGATAGATTTTAATTAATTTACCTGTAGATTCTGGTTGGGAATGAATCTCTTGTTCCATGAAATATTCATAATGGGGAAGAAGCTCAGTATCTTCAGCTCTCAATTTTGATCTAACTAACTGCTTTTCTATCTTATCACCAGGTTCATAGCACTCATTAGCAATACCTACTTTCTTGAAACAAAGGCTTTTTTGAGCAAATAATTGATAACCTTCAGAGGTGTATTCAACAAACTCACCTTCTCTCAGATTAACTAAAAGCTTGGTAAAACGGAGTACTGCTGTTAAATCAGATGAAGCTAAGCCAAATTTATGACCATCAACTTCACCCATACCAAAGTATAGACTTGACCCTGCTTTTATAGCCCATGAAACTTCTGTTACCGGATCACATATCACTGCTGCATAAGATCCTACAGCTCTTTTCCCTGCTTGGACTATTGCTTTACGCATTGATTCTTTACGAAATTCGTGGTTGTTTTGATCAGTCTCTTTATGTTTACCTAATTCTATATCAAAATAGTGTTCTATTGTGTGAACCAACATTTCTCCGTCGTTATCGGAAACAACGTTATGTCCTTCTGCCAAGAGAAATTCTCTCAAATCACGGGTATTAGTGATATTCCCATTATGAGCACCGTAAAGCTCTCTCTTGCATTTAACCCAATGAGGTTGAGCATTCTTCTTATCTACTTGTCCAAAAGTAGCCCAACGTACTTGTCCACAAAAGACTTTTCCTGCTTGATTTTCAATACCTAATGTTTTTACCAAGGTACTGGGAGCTCCAACATCTTTTAGGAGAGTAATCTCATTTTTATTTTGGAATACGGCTCCTGTAGAGTCATAGCCTCTATATTCTAAAGCTCTAAGGAGGGTAGATGCATATTTTCCTAAATCTACTGATACTTTGTTTAAACTAAGTCCCAAAACACCGCAACCAATCCCTATTACCGGAATAGGAATATGCAATTTAGCGTGCTCAAATTTCTTAATAAATCTCTTCATTAATTCTCCGTATACAAATTTTTAATATGTAACAACAAGAATTCTGCAAAAATAAGGTCTTCTTCAGTTGTTATCTTAATGTTATAATCACTTTCTAAAACAGTTTTTACCGTCATACCTCTCTCTTCAAAGAGGGACGCATCATCGGTGTACAGTTTATTATCTCTCATTGCTTCATTATTCAATTTAAGAATGTCTTGATAAAAAAAACATTGTGGTGTATGAATATTATATAAATTTGCACGTGGAATACTCTTTATAACCAAGCCGGCAAGACACTCTTTAACAGTGAATTTGACTTGACTAACTGGTATTACTCCTGTGCCTACTTCAACTTTTTCTAACATTTCTTCTATTATATCTTTACCGAAGAAGGGTCTGACTCCATCGTGAATTAAGACTATATCGCAATCTGGCGAACAAGCTAGGAGAGCATTATAGACTGAGTCCTGTCTCTCCTTGCCTCCCTTAACAAACTTAATATTTGCTTGAGGATAGCTACTTTTAATTTTATCACTAGCATCAATGAACTCATCTTCAGGTAAAGAAATTACTATTTCATTAACTATACTTTTAGTCAAGAATCTTTCTAAAGTGTGAAACAATATAGGCTTATTTCCCAAGAGTAGAAACTGTTTTTTGATTGCTCCCGGCAGTCTTTTACCTGTCCCACCGGCAGTAATAATTGCAGATATTTTCACGACTGGTTAATAAGCTTATAGAAAATGCCTCTTTCTTGATGGGCACCTTCTATCTTTTTCTCTTCTATTAATTTATGTAACACTTTATTAATAGCATTAATATGAACATTCAACATCTGGCTCATATCTTGAGCAGTGCAGGGTCTTCTTCTAATAGTAGAGATGATTTTTTCTTCTACTTCTAAGCTACCGGGATTTTCATCGTAGAGTTTCTTATCAACTTTTTTAATAATTTCCACTAAAATATTATCTGATAAATCTGCCTGGAAAAAGCTTTTAATTTCTTCTAATTTTTCTTTATCTTCTTGCACAACCCAAGGTTCTGTTCCTGGTCTATCCAAGGAGTTTAGCTGAACTCTTTCCGGAGTTATCTCTTTAATCACCTCTCTCATTCTGGTTAACTCATCTTGAGAATCATTTATTCCGGGAACAAAGAAGATTTCTAGCCACATTTCTCCAGGGAAATGCTGATTAAATTCTATCAGGTTTTTGATTATATCTTTTATAGAGATATCTTCATGAGGGCGATTTATCGCTTCAAAAATGTCTTGATCAACAGCATCAAGGGAAGGCATTATCATGTCCAATTTAAGTAACTCTTCCCTAATATCTGCTCTATGAATATGAGAGCTGTTAGTAATAAGAGCTAGTTTATATTGGGGATATTTTGCTTTGATATAATTAATCAAGTCTCCTATTTTGGAATAAAGGAGAGGTTCTCCGGCTCCTGAAAAAGTTATATAATCAAGTTTAGGATTTTTTTCAATATATTCATTTAATTCTTTGATTACATCTGGTAAATCTACTAATTCTTCAGGTTCATTTATTAAGTGAGTTGTTTGCCCTACTTCGCAATATACACAGTTCATTGAACAGTATTTATAGGGGACAACATCTACTCCCAAGGAAATTCCTAATCTCCGTGAGATGACCGGTCCAAAAAGGTGTTTATAATTCATGTATTCCTCTTAGAAAGTTGTACCAAATTGGAAGTGAGGTTGCCAGGTTCTCTCTTCAAAATTCCAGGCATAATCAAAGCCTATTAATCCCATCGGGGTTCTGATTCTTATGCCTAGACCGGCACCTTTCTTAAAATCTAAAAAGTTAAAATCATTGAGTGAGTTATAGCTATTTCCGGCATCCAAGAATGTGAGCAGGCTAAGTTGATCACCCCCAATAGGATAAGCCAGTTCAGTAGAGTATATAATCTCTCGGGTTCCCCCTTCATTAGGTCCAATAGATCTATCACCATAGCCACGGATTCCGTCGGGACCTGTTCCTCCCAGGTAAAATCTCTCATCAGGAGGGACTGATGCAGATTGTCCAAAGGATGTTACATAGCCAAATCTCCATTTATTACGAAGTACGAATTTATAATATGTCTCAGTATAGAAACTTACTTGTGAAATGAATTTATAGTAATCAAAATTACCACCTAAGAAGCCACCTGCTAATTCATTATAGATAGTTATCTGCGAACCTTTAGTTGGGAAGAAGACATTATCTCTGGAGTCCCGAGAAATAGTCAGACCTAATGAGCTGGTATTTTGCCAACCTAGAGTATCAAGCTCTATCAAGCTCTGGTTATTGTTAGCAATGACTTGGCTTTGGTTGGTAATAGAATACTTCTTTGAATAGTAGGAATAGGATAAAATAGCTTGCGTTCTATTTACAACTTTTAGAGGACGTCCAAGTCTTACACTTCCACCACGAGTTAGGATTTCGTAATAGTAATCATCCCATTCTCTTTTAGTATTATAGAGACTAAATCCGCTTAAGGTATTTGTATCAAAGGTATAGGGATTAGTAAAGCTAAATTGAACATTCTGGGTAGAGCCTCCAAATTCATAAGAGATACTTGATTGCCAGTTATTACCCATGATATTATTATGAGACAGGCTTAATTGTCCAACGAAGCCGTCAACACTGTTATAGCCTACACCACCGTTGGCTGTACCTGATGTTTTATCTTCAACATTGAAATAAAGATCTACATCACCATTTCTATTAATTGGTTTAGGTTCAATGCCGATATTGGGTTCAAAAAAACCTAGATTGTAGATATTTTGTTGAGTGCTGAGGATTTGCGATCTTTTAAAGAAATCACCCGGGTTAATAGCAAGTTGTCTGCGAATGATTTTTTCTTTAGTACCCCGATTACCGCTAATATGTATTTTACGAATTTTAGCTCTAATCTGCTCATCGATATTGACTTGAATATCAACACGGTCTTCAACCATTAAGAGTTCTGGATCAATCGAACTATAGATAAAGCCTTCTTCAGAATACATCTCTCTTATCTGGTCTTGACGAAGTTTAAACTCTTCCATATTAAAAGGCTCATTAGTATCAAATTCCAGTACTTTCATTAACTCTTCTTCGGTGAAAAAATTATTACCTGTTATGAGAACATTACCATATTTATATTGTTCTCCCTCATTAAGATAAATATCAATTTGAATAAATTTATTTTCAACAGTTTTAATTTCATGACTGGAAATCTTAGCTTTGATGTAACCTAATTCTTGATAATAAGCTTCTATAGCTTGTAAATCTGCCTCTAATTGAGCCTGCTCAAATTTACCTGAACGAAAGAGATTCGTGGTTTTAGTCTTCATCTTCTTGGCTAATTTCTTATCAGTAATCTCTTCATTTCCATGGAAGCTGATTCTATTTACTCGGATTTTATTACCATCATCTATTCTAATGGTAACATCAACTCTATTGTTATCCAGAGTTTTTACATCATAATTTATCTGAACATTATTATAGGCTTTTTCTACATATTTTTGGGTGATTTGCCTAGTTACTTTATTCTTCAAAAATTCGGAATAGTAGCTCCCTTTTCGCAATAGGACAAACTCTTTTAAACCGGAATCACTATATTTTTTGTTACCTTTAAAAGAAACAGATTCTACTACAGGATATTCAGTAACATTAATTATAACTTCAACGCCATTAGAGATGTTTTCTTTTTCTATATAAATATCTTCAAAAACTTCTAAAGCATAAAGACTTTTTATAGTTTCAGAGACTTTTGAATAATCTACAAAATCTCCAATCTTTAATTTTGACACAGTTAAAATTAATGACTCATCTATGTTAACATTACCTTCCACCCGAATGTTTCTTATTAATAATGTCTGAGCAGCGAGTATAGAACTAACAGCCAGTAATATGGTGATTAGCAATAATTTCCTCATCATTTGAGGCATAGTTCCTCCACAATTTTTATTTAATTCTTTAATAAAGTATAAATGTAAATAAGCATGTATTTAGTAAAGTTTTTTTTTCAAAATTTGTGATTAAATCAATAATCTATGAAAAAACATCGTTTTTTTTGAGTTTGATACTTGATTATTGTATTAAACCCAAATAATGCAGTAGACCTTTGCGAATAGCACTATATTCTTCTGCAAAAGTAAGCTACATAATTTTCATGAATATATATATTATATGCCTTCAAATTCTGTAACTTATTTTGCTAAAAGAATCTGCACTCTTTTCTAAAGCTCTACTGCACCATTCGGGATAAAAGGATGTATTCATATCATTAATTTCTTACATGAAATTTCTAAAACCCTATAATTTTTCTTGTAGATTTATCGAAGGCACTATTCTTCTCAAGAGTACAGTATTTTTCTAAATCAGCTTGTGTCAGTAAAACGACTTCTTTTGCTGCTGCTTGAGTACAAGCATTTTTTATAATCACATCGATTTGTCCTCCTGTTATACTATAATTATTCGCCAGATAAATCAAATCAAGATCTTCATATCCTGGAATGATATTGGGAAGCTTGGATTTCCATAATTCTAATCTCTCATTTGCTGTAGGAAAGGGTAACTCTAATTTGAGGTGAAATCTTCTACTAAAGGCTTCATCAAGGTTATCTACTAGATTCGTAGTAGCTATTAAAAATCCATCAAGGTTTTCGAAAGATTCCAAGAATAAGTTTTGCATAGAATTAAGCATGTTATCAACTGAGTTTTCAGACTTTCTATTTCTTTTAGTTAAAAATTGATCTGCTTCATTAAGCAGTAATACAGGAGGGTTTTCAACTTTTCTGACTATTTTCTCATAAGTAGCAAACAAGCGTTTAATATTTTTCTCACTCTCTCCTACCCATTTAGATTTGAGTTTGCTTATATCAGTTACTAATAAATCTTTACCTAAATAATTTGCTATTACTCCTGCAGTAAATGTTTTGCCTGTACCAGGGTGTCCGTAAAAGAGCATCAACAGACTATGTTTAAATGTTTTATCATCTCCAACTACTTTACTATTTTCTCTTAAAATGCCCCATGATAGCATTGTGGAACTAACTGATTTGTCATATAGTTTTAGAGATGTTTTTATAGTATTCTTTATATCTAAAGGAAGAATTAGTTGCTCAAATGTCTGTGTAGGTTTTATTAAGGTAAATATATTATTACTCTCTATGATTTGTTTTATTTTTTCTTCATCAGTAAGAGGTTCTTTTTTGATAATTCTATTCATAATATCAGTTGAAATTACAATATCCATGACCTGAGAAATAAAGGATGAGCTTTCTATATATTCAATTAGTTTGTTTTTGGCTAAGTGTCCTTTTGGATCAAGATATGGTTTATTGGCAAATATTTCATTTTGATCTATGCTTATAAGTTCAACAACTTCATCAGTAGAAGATGTTTCTCCATCTAATTTTGCTTTTACAAGATACATAAGAATTATCTTTTCTTTTTCATCTAAATTAAATTCTTCACTAAGATTATTGAATGGAAAAGTCTGATTCGATAATTTCAATCTATTGCCTATTTTAATTCTCCAGTTAAGGACCTTTAAATAAGCTTGAGCCTTATTAGAATATAAAATTTTGGTTTTACCTGTAGAACATGACTTCTCTTTTATAAAATTGTTGAGGTATTCAAGATAAGAGAACCAATCGTTAAGATATTCTTGGTTGTTCTCATAAGGGATGTTGTTGTCTTCTTGGTATCCTTTTTTTTCTCCAAAAATTACTTGCATAAAATCTCTATGAAACTCAATCTCACAATTTATTAGTTGACTCTTTTTATAATTTATATATATATCTGCATCTACTAACCAATTATTCATAATTATTAATTCTTTGATAGAGGAGTATAGAATATCTTTTTTTAGTAAAGTAATTATATTATCGAAAGAATCTAGTTGTTCAGTTCGTGATGTGATAAATTTAGATAAAATACTAAATATATCAGTATTCCTACTTTGATTTTCAATTATTTCATTCCACATGCAAGCTAAAAACTTTACATCAAAGCTGTTTAAATTGAAGGGTTTGATAGCATCTAAGTGAATAAAGTTATCAATCAAAGATTCTAAATCAGTTTTATCCTCTTGTAAACATATTAAATCTCCAATTCTAGCTAGATATTTGCCAGCTTTCATCTTAAATCCTCCCGTGATTTTTTTATTTATTATAAGAGAATGAAGAAAAAAGTAACAAACAATTTTGTTTATTTTTGGTTTTGTTCAAATCTTGAGTAAACAACTCTAAATTCAAGATATTAAAAAAGACTAGGATTGCTCCTAGTCTTTGATGTATTATTAGTGTATTTTTATACTCCAAATTCTTCCAAGGGTTGGTTTAATTCTTCTGTTCCGGGAACAGCGAATCTACCATCTCTAATAATATCAATCTCTTTACCATCAGCAGTGATGGCAGTAATGAAGTCTAAGTCTTCATAAGGAAGAGTGATATCAGTATGGCAGTTTGTATAAGCTTCTTGGATATTAGTTTTTCTTTTAGCAGAGTGAGTGTTTTCACGAGCAGTAATTTCTTTACCATCAATAGGATTAAAGACTGCGAAATCTTCTTCCCAAGAGAAGCAAGTATCACCAATAGCGAAGTGAGGTCCCATTTTCTCTACTATAAGAATAGGGAGGAGGTTAAGAATATCAAACTTCTTAGCCATGATATACGCCGGGGTGTTAGTACCGATAGCAAATTCGCCAAGTGGAAGTGTCTTGTGAGGGAAGAGTAAATCTTCTTGGATAAGCTTTTTATTCTCTTCATCATTTTCCATATTAGCGCAGGTATATTCTGCAACATAACCATCTTTGAAGTGTAATTCTAACTCTTTGAAGGTGATATTGTTGAGGAAGCTTTCTTTCACGTGAAGAATCCCATTAGTTCCTTCTAACATTGGAGAGGTAAAGACTTCACCTACAGGGATGTTTACATCAGCCCCGCAGTTTACAAAGTTAGTTTGCTTACTTGGGTCTTCCAACTTTTGCATCTTAACTCTGATATCTGTTTTATTGCCATTTTTTCCTTTTACATGAACGTAATTAGCTTGGTCCATGACATCAACTAATTTTTGTTGAATCTCTTCCCAGTGGAGAGTATCAATCATATTAATTTCAGAAGTAGCTTCAAAGATCTCTTCAAATTTAGGTCCGATTTCAGGAACAGGGAAGCCGATTATACAGAAACTGTTTTCTGTACGTGGCATATATTTTTGTGAAGTTTGACTTCTGGCTATCCCAATTTGCTGGGACAGCTTTTGTTGTTCTTCAGATAATTTTAAGTTCTCTACTTTAGATTTTGGAGAGAAAGGCTTTTCCCCGAAGGCATCAAAAGCAACAACACCGGCATACTTAGTTAAGATTTCTGCGCAGTTCTCAGAAATTATTTCATAATCACTAATCTGTTTTTTTGCAACTTCTTCATCGAGAATCATTGCTGAATCGAATCTGTGGTCATAGCCATATTGCTTATTTACTACAGTCGATGATGCTCTGGAGAAGAGAGGCTTAAGATTATAATTTTCTAAATTCTTAACTAATTGGCGGACAATTCTCTCTTGACCTAAATTATAAACAATCATTACGGTTTCTTTGATTGATAAGTCTTTTTTTGACAATTCAAATCCACGAATAAATGCTTTGGTTAGTTCATCTGTCAATTTTAAGATTTTCTCTTCCGGATATTTGTTCAAGAATTGAGCAGTTTTTATCTCATTCTCAGAAATATATTTTCCGTATTGATAGAGGTATCTGATGTCTGAAAGGTCAGCTTCCATAACTATTTTACCAAAGCTGTAATTATCAGGATCTAAAGATTCTCTCATACTAAGTTCTTTTTCTTCAAGAGAAGTGCTAAGAGAATAGTCTTTATAAATCGCGAAAAGAGAATCATAGTCTTTTTTCTCTGCCTTCATGGAAGCAACAATGTCTAAGAAAAGTTGATTCTTTTTAGCCAATTCGTTAATATCAAAATTGACTACATGAGAGAAATAGCTTCTATAGCCAATATAGATAGCTGAAATGAGTTGTCCAACTTTATCACCATATTGAGCTACAGCGTAGGCCGGATTAGCATAAGAGCTTTCATAATTTTCTGCTTGAATCTCTGCATAGATAGCTTGGTTGAATTTTTCTAAATCTTTTAGGTCATGATGTTTAAAATAGTTGTCGTTATACTCTTCTTTGAATTGGTCAGCTTTAAGAATTTTATCTGCAATTAATGCTAATACAGGCTTGAAAGTTCCCTCACAAGCTTCAATCTCTTTTTGTAACTCTTTGATCTGAACAATAGTCTCATTATACTTAGGAATCGCCTTTTCATTGATACTTTTCTTTAATTCTAAAAACTTCATTGCATCTCCTTTGTTGCATTGTTATGTTTCTATTTATCAATTAATTTCAATATTTTCCTTATTATCTCATCCTCTTCTATATCGTCAATAGAAAAATTTGCTACTTGGCGATAAAGTTCCAGTCTCTCTTGATATATCTGAAAGAGTTGCTCCTTATTATTCTTTTTTACTAAGGGACGATTACTGTTTTTAATTCTATCATAAAGTACTTCCCAAGGAGGATTTAACCATATAACCTCATGGTCTTTGAGATATTTTCTGTTGCCAGGTGAAGAAATAACCCCACCTCCGGTTGAAAATACTCCGGATGGTGGGGAAGAAAGGAGGATATCTCGCTCAAAAATGCGAAATTTCTTTTCACCATAAGTATGAAAAATATCTTTAATGGACCTCATCCACTCTTTCTCCAGAAGGTAATCGAGATCAAAATGTTCCAGCTCCAGTGCATCAGCCAATAAACGACCAACATGGCTTTTGCCTGAACCCATAAATCCAATTATAAATATTTTTTTACTCATCATAAGACCACTAAATATTTTCTTAGAATTGTGTCAAGAAAAAATTGACCTATGGTTTATTAAATCATTTAAGAAGTAGGGACAAAACATTCTTTGCCCAAGTTGGCAGGCTACCCTCCTAAAGAAAGGGAAAACAGGACAAAAATAGTGAAGAGAATAATAGCCACCGAAAACACAGATTGTAAACATTAAATTATGAAAAGTTGTTAAAAAATTAACATTGCTCCATATTTCTAAGCAGGCCAAATTTCGCATGTTTTTAGTGCTTAAAAAGGGCATTACAAAAGGGTTTGCCTAGTGATGCCTTTAAGTATCTCGATGAATCATTGGGATTTCATCGAGATACAGTAAGGAATGACTAAGGTTTCCCTAGGATGAGACTTAAGACTATAATATTATTATTGTAAATCATATTAGCAAAAAAAATAGGTATTATTTTTGGCTCTCTCTCTATGTGATTTTGAAGATTCTTGATTCACTATTAAATTTAGTTCCCACTCTACTTGAGAGAGCATTCGGTCGTAAATTTTCCATTTTAATGCTAAAATATCTTCTCCTTTTGCTTAATTTCAAATTCTGAATATATTATTATCTAAAAACGGAGTTACGATGTTAAAATTTCTTTTAATATGTCTAATCATAGGTTCAACTCTACTAGTTAGTGGCAAGGAGCCGCTACCGGTAGCTAATGTTGATCTTATCCAATATCAAGGGACTTGGTATGAAATCGCCAAGTTACCCAATTGGTTTCAAAAGAAGTGTGTCAAAAATACTACAGCAAGTTATCAACTCAAAGAAGATGGACATATATCTGTAATCAATCGATGTGTAGAAAAAGATGGGGATATCAATTCTGTGGAAGGTATGGCTAGGATAGTTGATCCTAAGACAAATGCCAAATTAGAAGTCAGTTTTGCCAGATTCTTATGGAGTAACTGGTTTTGGGGAGCTTATTGGGTAATAGGTTTAGCAGATGATTATAGCTGGGCTATCGTGGGTGGACCAAATCACAAGTATGCTTGGATTTTAGCCCGGGAAAAGAAGTTGGATGATTCAACTCTTGATCAGATTTTCGGGATTTTAAAAGATCAAGGCTATGACCCAAATAAGTTTGAATTTACTGTTCAGGACTAAACCCAAATAATGCAGTAGATCATAGAATATAGTACTATGCTCTAAGCTCCACTGCATCATTCGGCTTAAGTTTATCAATTTATTGCTTGACATAATTTTCCTGCTGGCAATAATATGACATACTAAAAATGAGAAAGAAGGTGTGAAATGAAAAAAGTACTTTTATTACTTGTTGCTGTAATGCTGACTTTAACTATAAATGCTACTCCCGGTAGTAATCAAGATTTCGATGGGAGCTTAACCATAATTAATCAATATTTGGATGGTTATCATAATACTCATTTGAAATGGGAAGATTTGTCCTCATCAAACGAACATTATGCTTATATCATCACTGTTGGGAACTCAGATAATGAAGAGAATCACATTGTAAAAGGTTATACAACCGACAATAATTATTCTATTTACAAGAACCCAAATCTTCCTAATATCTCACCTCGTTATAATGTTTATAAAATGAATTTCACAGAAAATGTTGAATTAGCTGATTTTTTCCCAAATGATAATGGTCATCAGTTTAGAGCATCTATGACTTGGTCTCAAATTAAAGAATTACTCAAGAAAAAAAGTAATAATATCTGGAGAATCAGAAGAAATAATATTCCTACAAACCTAAAGTAGGAAAGATTAAGTTTTAAAAAAGAGACTGGCAACAGTCTCTTTTTTTCGCAATCGCGAAAAGACGGAGAGAAGAGGAGACAGAAAGAAACCCTTAACACAGAGTTTCACAGAGGTCAAGATGAGTTTCACAGAGTAAATGGCAGACCAAAAAAAAACTCAAAGTGTGGAAAAAAATCAACACTTTGAGTTTAGAAAGTTAGTTTAACCCAAATAATACAGTAGACCTTTGAGAATAGCACTATCTTCTTTTGCAAAAGTAAGCTACATAATTTTCAGGAATATATATGTTATATGCCTTCAAATTCTGTAACTTATTTTGCTAAAAGAATCTAGCACCCTTCATCAAAGTTCTACTGCATCATTCGGGTTTAAAAAATTCTATTTATGTGAATATCTCTCTTGATTATCGATTAGGGCTTGAACAGGTTGCATGCCGAAAGGAGAACCTTGTTCGATAGAGTTTAGAACAGCACCGCCACCGGTAAAGAAGTAGTAGTCATCACGTTCGATAGCTCTAAGATAAGTTTCATAAGCAACAGCCTTGAATTCTTGGAGAGTATCTCCACCTCCAAACATCTTCATAGCATCTTCATTTTTGGAAATTATCTCATACAAGTCTTTTGTGCCTTCACTAAAATAAGGCGCAAATCCCATAACAGCATTACAGAAGAACATATTAGCTCTGCTGAAAATCTCTTTGATATGACGTAATGACCAGGTTTCCCAGGAGACATCTAGGATATAATTTAGTTCTGTCCCCGGTTCTAAATCATAGATAAAGTGGGTTCTGTATTTACCGGGAATTTTTTCTCCTAAAACATCTGATTCAACGATATAAGGAAGCTCAACTATTCTTTGTGGAAATTCATTGGCTTTTTCTAAGAATATTCTGGCATGCTCTAAATCTCTTTCTGTAATTCCCTTAATTTTAAGGTCATATTTAACAGCAAGATAAGCATTATAGATAACACCACCTAAAATTAAATAATCAACATGTTCCAATAAATTATTAAGAGGTTTAATCTTAGTATCAAATTTTGAACCTGCAACTATGCCCACAAAAGGTCGGCGAGGTTGGAAAACTTGCTTAAGATGAGTAATCTCTTTTTGCATCAAAATCCCGGAATAGGAAGGCATATAGTAGGTTGGCTTCATGGTTGAAGTATGAGGTTGCCAGCTACCAAAAGCATCATTAACAAAGACATCTGCAATGTTAGCTAAGGCTTTACCGAGATCATCAGAATCCCCATTCATGGATTCTTCACCCCTAAACCATCTGGTATTAGGAAGATAAATCATATCAACTTTGTTGTTTCGTAAATCTTCAATTAACTCATATACTGAATCATCATCAACCTCAATCCCATTATCTTCCCGTTTAAACCACTTGGGAATCTGAATGTTTATTGATAGTTTTGATTTCATATATTCCACAATTGGAGTTACTGAATCATTATCAGAAATAGTTATCATCCCAGATTCTTTATCTACAGGACGACCATTATGAGTCATTAAAATTAATTTTCCTCCACGCAATGCTATATTTAACAAGGTTGGTACTGTTGCATCAATACGTTCAGTATCTTTAATTACACCGTTTTTAACCACATTGTGGTCAACTCTTACTAAGACAATTTTGTCTTTTAAATCTGCATCTTGAATTCTTGGTAAATTACGATTTAACATCTTCACTCCCAAATATGTTCTTTATATTCCAATTAAAACTATTTAATAAAAGTAGGCAAGCTTTTTTTTTATTATGGATTGATTATTCGGGTTGAACAGTCTCAAATCAAGAATTTAACCCGAATGGTGTAGTAGAGCTTTCGAAAAGAATATAGTGCTATTCTCAAAGATCTACTGCATTATTCGGAGACTGTTCAAATGAACTAATTGATATTAAATACTTTAATTATTAAAAGGACTGAATTAGTGCGCACATTATTCTTTATTACCCTATACTTTTGAAATTGACTTATTGCTTGCATGCTGGACAATATCTTCAATATCTTAATAAGTCTTCTTAAGAATTTCCAAGCTATTGCTTGGGGCGGAGAGAATCTCCACCGTCCGAGAGAAGAGGCTTTGTTACCAATAAACAATCATTATAAAATGTCAAGAAAACCTAAAGATGAGCTATATTATTGACTTTTTCAAGGATAAACTATTGAGGA
>JAEKNW010000022.1 GCA_016838885.1 Candidatus Cloacimonadota bacterium | reverse complement strand
CCTGACTTTTGCAGCTTGAATAGATAAAAATCGACAGAATGGCTGTATATCGCAATTCTGTCGGAATGTAAATTGTTGTGTATAGGTATTATTCGATTGATTTAAGTTCTCTCTTTAAATTTTCATATCGCATGTATTTGTAATTAATGTCAAGGCCAAACTCTTGAGATAACGCGTCTAGGATTGATGATGTGTCGTGCATCAAGTAGATTTCCTTAGTCATTTGTACCGCCTTCGCGCTGTTTAGCGCTTCTTTCAATTGATGAATCGGGTAAAGCTTGTCCAACTTTAGTTGGAGAAGTCGGTATAGGGTCAATGCGAGATAACAGGTAAGGAAATGACCTTTGATGTGTGCGTCTGTCCAGACATAGATGGGTCTGCCTTCCAAATCGCTTTTTGTTACCTTGAATGATTCTTCAATCTTTGATAACTGATGATAGTGATGAATGATGTCAAGCGGTTCTAACGATAAATCATTCGTCACGATGCAATAGTATCCATCTAAGGCAATATCTCTTTCGTATTTCTCTTGATTGAATACGTAAACCGGTTTTGTTTTTAATACTTCACCAGTTGTTTTATCAATCATCATTTTCTTGAAGTATTTCTTAACACCAAAACTGTTTGACGCATTCAGTAAAGATGGATTATTGATAAACTTTTCAATTTTCTCGTCTAAGAAACCTCTTTTGTTTCTTTGATAGTTCTCTTCGTTTTGGCTCCAGAAACATAAGAGATGTTCTGTTATTGAATGTGTGGTTCCGTTTGGTCTTTTTACTACTCGTTCTCTTTCTACTGTCTTGGATTTGAAGGTGTTGTCTTGATTCGATTCATAGTCTTCTTGATCCAAGACAATGTTAGCAAGTTCGGTGCCTCTTGCTCTGATTCTTTGACTGATGATATAGAAATCATCTTCATTGTCGATATAGGCAAGATTCTCTCCTGAATTATTCCCTTTATCGGCAACGATTGTAATCTTGCCTAGATTGTATGCTTTCTTTATCTTCTGTAAAAGCGGCTTCATTGTTGATAAATCGTTGGTGTTTCCCGGAAATAACTCATACGTAATCGGAATCCCTTCTTTATCAATGAAGAGCCCCATTTGCACGATTCCGGTTTTTTGGTTCTCTTTCGATACGCCTTTTTGTCTCAAACCTTCCAGGTTTTCTGACTCAAAGTAATAATTTGTCACGTCATAGAAGACCAAGGAACAATCTCTTCCTCTGGTTTCTTCAATCATTTGATGAAGATGAAGTGTCAGTTCGTCTTTTATAGAAGAAAGATGAGTTAGACTTCGATAAACATCATCAATTGAAAAATCAGGAAGTGCAAAGAAGTAATTACCTTTTTGTTCATAGGTTCTTTTCTTGGATGCCGGATTCAGGCATCTTGAAAAGACAAGCAGTTTCAATATGTCATCTAGTGAATAACCGACATTGGTCTTCACTTGATAGTTTTTCATGAACTGTGACAGCTTCAGCTCATTATAAATTGCTTCTAAGAAGACATATCCATAGTTGAGTGGCGTTTGATCACCACATCGGAGTTTACCCATATCAAATGTGGCCGAAATAAATCGGTCGTCCCGCAATCGTTCAGTCTCTGCCTTCGCCCACACTTTCAATTCATCCAAAGCATTCGGGTTTTCTCTTACAAGATTTTCAAGATGTCCGAATGATTTAATAATCCTTTGTTTTGCCTTTCCATCTGGCCCACGATAGCCTTCAACTAAGTAAACTGTGTAGTCTTTGTTATAAGCTGCTTTTGTCAATCGAATATACATAAGATCACCACCTATGTATATTATATCAT
>JAEKNW010000021.1 GCA_016838885.1 Candidatus Cloacimonadota bacterium | reverse complement strand
AAGTAAGCTCCATAATTTTCAGGAATATATATATTATATGCCTTCAAATTCTGTAACTTATTTTGCTAAAAGAATCTAGCACTCTTCATCAAAATTCTATTGCACCATTCGGGTTTAACAGTCTCAAGAATCAACTTCTCTTATAGCACCAAAAATCATTTGACAGTTTTCACTATCTGCTAATCTTCATTTTATCTCGTCTAATACTACCAAAAGGGGATAAAATGAAAAATAGAATAATAACCATAAGCAATATTCACGATGCACGAGAAATTCTCAAGCAAATTGGAGTTTCTTCTCAAGGTGTGGAAGTCATGGCTCCCAAAGCTCTTGGCCCTTGTCTTCTCTTGTATAATGTTGAGACTGGCGCTGCCAATATCATGAAACAAGAAGCTTTAATCATCGGAGCCGATGTAGCCATGAGTAAGGGTATTGTGGAAGGGAAGAAGAAAGAGACTAATTTACTTTTTATGGGCGGTGCAAACAAGCTTTTAGCTCTCCATACTAGAATGAGACATTATACTAGCATGGGATTACCTGAAATTAGAGAGCAGCTATTAACTTTCCGTAAGCAACTACTCTATTGCTCTTTAGAAGATAAAGGAAGAGATTTTGTCCCTGAGATTATGGGTATATTAAATGTAACACCAGACTCTTTTTCTGATGGTAATGAGCATTTTGATTTATCCCAAGCTGTGAAAAGAGGACTTGAAATGATTAAAGAAGGTGCCTCTATTATTGATATAGGAGGAGAATCTACACGTCCCGGATCACCCAGAGTTTCTCTCCAAGCTGAACTCCAAAGAGTAATCCCTGTCATAAAAGCTATCAGACAAGAGACTCAAATCTCTATCTCAGTTGATACTTACAAGGCTGAAGTTGCCCGTCAAGCCCTTAGTGCAGGAGCAAATATCGTCAATGATATCACTGCTTTGCAAGGAGATAGCGGGATGATAAAGGTTTTACAAGATTTTCCTCAAAGTAAAATATGCATTATGCACATGCAGGGAAGTCCTGAAACTATGCAAAAGGACCCAACTTATTCCAATGTAATTAATGATTTAATGAGCTTCTTTGAAGAGCGAATCTCTTATCTCCTTGCGCAGGGAATCTTCTTAGATAGAATAATCATTGATCCCGGTATAGGTTTTGGGAAAGAATTAGAACATAATCTGGCAATTTTAAAAAGACTTGATGAGTTTCATATTCTGGGCTGTAAGCTTCTGCTGGGAGCTTCCCGAAAGAGCTTTATAAATATGATTACTCCTGCTTTGCCTAAGGAGAGAGAGGGTGGAACAATGGCTAGCAGTGCAATAGCTTATAATAAAAAGATTGATATAATTAGAGTCCATAATGTCAAAGATAATGCTCAACTTTTAAAAGTATTATCTGCTATAGAAAAAAGACCTTTCGAGATTTGATGATGAAAAGACCTCTCATTATCGGGATTACTGGTTCAATCGCTTCAGGGAAATCTCAAGTGGTTAAAGTACTGCAAGAGGCTGCATATAAAGTGTATTCTACAGATGAATTAGGCCACCAGGTTCTTCAGATGGATCAAGTAAAAGACAAATTAGTAAGTAAGTTTGGAAAAGAGATTTTATCTGGAGATAATACTATTGATAGATCTAAACTAGGAGAATTTGTTTTTGCAGATAAAGCAAATTTAGATTATCTTAACTCCCTTTCTCATCCTCAAATATTCGCTCTTATGAATAAGATAATTAATCAAAGCCGGGATAAGTATATCTTCTTTGAAGTTCCTCTCTTATTTGAGGCTAAGCTATCAGACCATTTTGACTTTATCATCACTGTCTCAGCAAGTGAAGAAAATCAAGTCCTTAGATTAAAGCAGAGAAATTCCCTAACTGCAGATAATGCAAGGAGAAAAATCTCAACCCAACTCCCTAATAAAATTAAAGAAGAAAAAGCAGATTTTGTTATTAAAAATGACGGAGATTTACTGGAATTACAAGCTCAAGTTCAGGCTCTAATAACAGTATTACCCCAAATAAAAACAAGAAATATTAAACAATTTTAGGATTCTTAATGATAGAAATTATTACCACTATAAATACAAATACCATAACTTCAGATCTGCTTCAAGCTATGTTAGAAGCTGGTTCAACTATATTTCGGATAAATATGTCGCACACAGAGATAAGCTCTGCCAGTAAAGTAGTTAATCTGATAAGAAAAATAGCGGAATCTTCTAAGTTCAAAACAAAGATTATGATTGATATCCCAGGACCTGAGGTGCGTATCGCCAATCTAAAAACTAATCATAACCTGACTGCCGGCTCTTCTACGAATATCTACTTTGAAGCTAAAAAAGTCGATTATTACTTTTCCTCAACAATTAACAAAGAGATTATTAAGACAGGTGATAGATTTTACCTGCAGGATGGAGATTTTACTGGTTCTATTACTGATATCAATCAAGACTATCTTACCCTGACTATTGATAATAGTAATATTCTCAGACCTAACTGCCACTTCTCTATCCCAGGTAAATCGCTCCACAAAGACTTCCTCTCAGCCCAAGATAGAGATATTATCCGAGAAACAGCACAACTCAAGCCTGATTTCTTTGCTCTCTCTTTTGTAAGTTCTCAGCAAGATATTCAGGAATTCCAAGATTATTATACTTCTTTGGAGATTAACCATAAGCCTCTTATTCTGAGCAAATTCGAAACTGCTAAATCTCTTACTAACATGGAAAGCATTATTCATCATTCAGATTACCTCTATATTGCCAGAGGAGACTTAGGAATAGAAGTCTCAATCCCCCTTATACCCACTCTTCAAAAGCAAATAAGCAGGAAATGCCAAGAGTTTAAGAAACCCTTCTTTGTAGCTACCCAGATGATGGAGTCTATGACGACCAAAACTTCACCTACCAGAGCAGAAATATCTGATGTTGCTAATGCTGTCTTTGACGGTGCTTCCGGAGTTACCCTATCTGACGAAACCGCTATCGGTAAATACCCCCTACAAGCTATTCAATGGATGAAGATGATTATTGAGGCTAATAGCTGAGAGATTCGGGTTTAAAAACTATATTATTTACTAGAAATGCCAGCATTCTGGCTGGCATTTCTTTTGGCCTTCAGAGATGAAGGCGTTCACAGTTAACACTAATTTGAACTACGTACAATGCGGAAACCTAAATTGTTATAAAAACGAGTTGGACTAATACATTTTACATAACCTAATTCACATGAGTCAGCATCGCTATTCCAGCTACCACCCCTTACCTCATAAAACATACCCCACATATAACTATTATTGCTCCATTCCATAACATTACCCGTCATATCATAAAGGCCTAACTCATTTGGTTCTTTACTTCCAACTTCTTTTGTTCCATTCGGAGAATTATTAGCAGTATACCAGGCATAGTTAGTAACTTCTGTTTCAATATTAGTTCCTGCCCATTGATTATAGTCTGATGCAGGTTGCTGGTTACCCCCTTTAGCTGCATATAACCACTCCATAAGTGTTGGAAGGCGATAACCATTTGCAGAAAAATCACAAGCCCAATAAGCTGTATTATAACAGGGGTTCAGTCCCTCTTGAATACTCCTGGCATTACAATATTCAACTGCTTCCCGCCAAGTTACATTATATACAGGGTAATCATTTCCAGTTCCTGCATCTAGTGCAGGATTGACTCCCATGACAGATTCATATTCTCCTTGAGTAACTTCATATTTACTCATATAGAAATCTTCAACAGTTGTTTCCATCATAGGATGGCTAAAGCTTTGCCCCTCAACACTTCCTCCAATAATCTTTATAAAAGACACAATTTCTTCAGCACCAAGTGGATTAGTAGGAGTTACTGGATTATCTCTGGCAATGACTTTAACTTTGTATTGATCACCAACTTCTATATTATCAGAGGAAGTAGACCATACAATTTGATTAGTTCCTGGCATTACACTACTACCAACATGACCAGTTAAAGCAGTAGGATAAATATTATAGTTTGCACCACCATCAGCAGAAGCAATCACTATAACCTGGCATCGTCCATCTGCAGTTAAATCGTAGCTTATTACGATATTACCAGAATCGGAAGTAATTTGGATATTAGACACATTAGGGGCTGCTGCAAAGAGAAATGAAGTAAGTAAGACAAGTATTGTTAAGATATAATATTTTTTCATGTTGTTCCCCCTTATTTAGATAGCAACATTTTTCTGCTTTTAACAAATGATCCAGCTTTAATTTTAGCAAAATAGATTCCGGTAGATACAGCATTGCCTAAACTATCATCACCATTCCATACTATGCTATGTTTAACATTAGTTTCTGCAACATAAGCTGAATAAAGAGATTTGATTTTCTGACCTTTAATATTAAATATTTCTATAATAACATCTGTAGGCTCAGCTAAAGAAAAAGATATAGTAGTTGATGGGTTAAAAGGATTTGGAAAATTTGAATAGAAATCATTGCCCAACAAAATATCTTCTATATCATTATTCTCATCAGAGAAATCTACTGAGACAGTAATAGGACCATAGAAATTATTACTTATAAAATCAATACCTTGCAACCAATAATAATAGGTCCTTTGATCTTCGACCTCATCATCATTAAAGTCATAATTATTTACTAAGGGACTATTTAAAGCAGGAATAATATTCCCGTTTACGTTTACCGCAGATTCAAGATTTGCAGTTTCTGCCCTGTGGATGTGATAACCGATTAAGTTTGACTCACTCTGAGTTGTCCAATTGATTGATATAGATTGATTGTTAACATTAGGGATTGCCATAAAAGATGAGAGAGTTACCGGTAAGGTTTCATCACTGATTTCAAAAACAGGTGATTCACCAAAGCCTGTTAAAGAAAACAGCATACCGGTACTGAGCAACATAGTTAATAAAATTATCAGATATCTTGTCATTTTTCCTCCAAATTTGTTTATTTATTTAAAATCATCTTCTTAACAGAATTATAGGACTTTGTTTTTAAACTATAAAAGTAGATTCCTGAGGCAACTTGATTACCTTCTCTATCTCGTCCGTCCCAGACATAATCATGGTTTCCACTGCCTATATTCCTAAGGCTTGTGATAACCTGGCCTTTGAGATTGTAAATTTCTAAAGTAGCAGTTTCACCTTCTTTTACATAAAATTCAAATCTTGTTTCAGGGTTAAAAGGATTGGGGTAATTGTTCTTTAAGCCAGTATTCAAAACCGGTTCCACAATTCCACCATTAGGATTATCTCCACTGATTTTGAGTGATATTGGACCGAAGTATTCTACATAACCATTCATTTCATTAGATTGTAACCAATAATAATAGGTAACATTTAGCTCCACTTCTTGATCTGTATAAGAGTATTCCGAACCTGTTGTACTATTATTTGCTTGAATATAAGCAGGATTGATTCTTATTGCTCCATTGATTTGATCTAATTCACTTCTATAAATATTATAACCAATTAAATTTGATTCTGATGCTGTTTGCCACATTATCCTTGAACAATTTGTACTAGTTATTATTGCAGAAAATGAAGTAAGTTCAACAGGCAAAGTATCATCCATACCAGGACTATCTGTAATGATAGGATTAGATTCACCCTCTAAAAGAATTGGATCTGTGCCAGAATCAGATTGATTATCTTCCACATTGACACCATTAATAGTAGGAGAAGAATCAACTAAATAAATAGCTCCCCCTTGATCGTGAGGAGTAGCTCCATTAGCATTCCCCCCACTAATGATTAGGCCATCTAAGATAGTAAAAGATGAGATATTTTGTGAATAAAGCACATGATAGCTATTATCATCATTAATCCCGGGTTGTCCTATATCTCCTGTTAAATAGACTAAATATTCATCACTGTTACGAGAATCTAAAGTACTATTTTCTGCTGTTGTCGCTTCTGCCGGGAATCCACCATATATCTGTTTATCGCTTGAAAGAATAAAAGATTGAGCTCTCAAATCAGTTTCCATTCCAGGTAAGTTTTCTGTAGGATAATAAGTCCCTTCAGCTATCCAAACCTGTTCTGCATCAGAATCCAAAGCTCCTTGCAAGGATGAAGTTGCATTTTCCCAAGAAGATCCATCTGCTGTACCAGAAGCGACACTTTTAACATAGATGATACCATTAGCATCTGCTTGCAAAGTTACTTGATAGAAATGTTCATAAGGTCCCATATCTACGATTGATTCAATAATCCTAGGATTCCCCAGAATATCGGTAGTAACGCTTACCGGAGTTGATGTGTAAGTGTTAGAACCAATATTCAATAAAGGGGAAGTGATTCTTAAGCGCCAATCGCCGGCTTGAGAATTGTAAAAGTTAGGTCCGGTTGCTACATCATTATCAGAACTTAAATTATAAATACCTGTTCCTGAATAACCTCCTTCAACACCGCAATAATACAGTGAAGTTCCGGTTCCTCCAAGCTGATTACTCACACCATTTCTAGTATTTCCCCAGATGATTGTATTATAAGCCTTTGTATAAGATGTATAAGTACCATAGTTACCAATTCCACCACCTGTTCCTGCAGTTTTATTATTGGCAATAACACAGTTTATAATAGAATGACCCGGAGATCTCCAAGAACAACAAACTCCTCCACCTCTGGCAGAACTTTCCACTGAATAATTATCTGTTACGATTGAATTGATCAGTTTACCACCATTATGTAGTTTAACTCCTCCTGCATCACCGGCATCTATACTTTGAGCTACTGTTCTATTACGCGAAATTACACAGTCCCACAATTCTCCACCAGAAAAAGTAATTGCTCCGGCGGCATTTACAGCTTGATTATAAATAATCCGGCAGTTCTTCAGATATGCATAAGAAGATGTAAGATGTGCTCCTCCTCCATCATGATAAGGCTTGCCTGAAACTTTAGTATCTCCATTACCCCCACTGATAGTGAAACCATCTACAATAGTTTTTGTATAAACATTATAATAATAGATAACATTGTAAGAGTTTTCTGTATTTTTGATTAAAGACTGATTATAAGTTTCCCATTGAGAATAATCATCATCATCATTTAAATCACCTGAAAGAATAGTCTCATTAGCCTGTCCAATCCAATAATTAATCCTCTGATCCAAAGCTGTCTCAGTTCCTGCAAAACCTCCATATAGATCAATACCATTTTTGATCACGAAAGTTTTGGTTCTGTTCAGAACAGCTGTTCCTACCCCCTTGGGATTGTAGTCTGTAGGTCTATATTTTCCTTTTGCTACCCAGACTTGGTCTCCATTTGAAGCAGCATTAATAGCTGATTGAACTTCATTATAAGCACTTGTCCAGCTGAGTCCATTACTGTTATCTCCTGTTTTTGCTACATAATATGTAGTGGCTACTAATGAACTTAAACTAACAACTAAACATAATAATAATAGAAAATTCTTTTTTAACATACTATCTCCTTTGATTGATATAAGTTTGAATAATTTGATTTACTTCCCAATACTGGTCTTGAGTAAAAGTGTAGTTAGTTATCTCTCCTTTTGAATTTAGGATGGTTATAACCCAGTTTCTCCCATTAAAGGTAAGTTTACCGATTTTCTGAGCTTGGGCTAAGCTATCTTTTAAATCTTTTACTTCATTTTTTTTCTTTTTCATGAAATATATAAGTAGCATCAAACATTCCAAACATTTTCAGTTGGCTAACTTAATTTATTCCAGGTTGTTATGATTATTAATATTAGCTTTTCATTTTCTCCCTCTATCCTATTATCCCGAAATCGACATATATTTCTTCCCGTTTTCGGGAATTTTAAAAATAAAAGACTTGACTAATATTTAATATTGAACAAATATAAATTTGATACTTGAATCGCTAGGGAGTTTACATGGAAATAAAGAAAACTGAGTTAAATAATAAGTTAAGCCAACTTTATGAAGACTTGCTTATAGCTAATCAAAATGGGCTATCACGAGAAAAAATTGTAGAGAAGTGTTATCAAATATATGAGACTTTCTTTACCATGTTAGAACAGAACTATAAACCTAATAAAGTTACTCAGTTGTATTTTATGGAGGCAAGTTACTTTGAAGCATTAATAACTACTATTCCACCATCTGATAAGCTTTTGGATACTATTGTGAATGTGGGTATATATCTTGCTGAAACAAATAAAATTGTAGAAATTACTCTCGCTTACATGGTACAATCTGTATATTACTTTAATGAGAAAACCTCATCACTCATAGAAAGAATCTTATCTTTGATAGATACCTATAATCCTGAAAAGATAACAGCCTTAGCTTACAGCCAAATTCTGATCCATTACTCCAGTAAAAATGAAATGGATAAGGCTGGAATAATATATAATAGATTTACTAATTATATAGCTATCGATAATTCTGATTATGCTAAAGCTTTCTATTATTTAGGCTTAGGACACTATAAATTCCGTACAGGTAATTTCTATGAAGCTATCTACTATTTTAATAAAATAATCACAGATAAGCATATCAGCAAAGAGAAAACTCTTTATTATCGAGCTAATCACACTCTGAGCATTGCCTATGCTTCAAAATCTATGATGGACTTAGCATTAAAGCATCTTGATTTTTGCTTAGGTGAAGATTCACCTTTAGATAAGACTCACCTCAAATTTATGAAAGCACGAATGTTAAGTCAGTTAAAACTATTCCCTGAAGCAATTGCAGTTTTAGAGGAGATTAAATCTGTCAGCCAGGACGAAAAAGTATTAGATCGTATTATTTCTGAGAGCTTTTTGATGGCAGTGATGAATGAGAAAGATGATTATTCTCAAGTCTTTTTTTCTCAACTTAAGCCTGAATTGCTAGAAAAAATACCACTTCTCTTCCTCTACTCTTTTTACTTATCTTCCAATCAAGTAGACAAAATTAATATTCAGAAAATTGAACTTTTGATGGAAGAAATTATCTCGGAGAAAAGAGATTATTACCAAGAATATCTCTTCTTCTTAATTGAATACTATGGTAAGCTTAACAGCGGTGAAAAAGTACTAGATTACCTAAGTCAATATCGAAAAGTATCTAAAGAGCTAGAACTCCATAAAACTCAATTACAGATGAACTATTATCATGATTTACTCCACAATTATGAAGAGATAACTCGTCAAGAAACCATAAAGAAAGTCTTATCATCTGAAGCCATTTCCGAGAAGATTGAAAAATCAATGATTGGTAATTCAACAGAAATCAAAAGAATCAAAAGAGAATCTTTGAACGTCGCTAATGCTACTTTTAGTAATGTTTTAATTACCGGCGAAACAGGAACAGGTAAAGAACTTCTTGCTAAATATATCCACTACAACAGTAATAGAAAAAATCAGAATTTCTGTGAATTTAACCTCTCTGCTATGAGCCCAAGTCTGATCGAAAGTGAACTCTTTGGCTATAAAAAAGGGGCTTTTACAGGTGCAGACAAAGATAAATTAGGCATTCTTAATGTTGTTGATAAGGGGACTCTCTTCTTAGATGAGATTTCGGAAATATCGCTTGATATTCAAACCAAGCTCCTTAAAGTATTAGAAGATAGAGAATTTTACCCGCTTGGTTCTACAAGTCCGGTGAAATCTGATTTTAGGATTATCAGCGCTACCAACAAAGACCTGCTTCAGCTTACACAAGAAAATAGATTTAGAATAGATCTTTATTATCGTCTCTGCAATTATGAGATAAAGCTTCCGGCTCTGCGTAATAGAACTGATGATATCCCGCAATTAGCAAACTACTTCTTAGCAGATTATTGTCAGAAACTCAATACTCCTCTTCAGGAGCTTGAAACTGATTTTTTAGAGAAACTAGCAAGTTACCAATTCCCGGGAAACATCAGAGAACTTAAAAACATTATGCAAAGAGTTGCTATTTCCTTGGCTAATAATGAAGATTTACATCTCATTCTTGACAACTATTTGAATCTCCATTGTGATGAATGTCCACAAAGAACACTGACAAGCTTTAACTTAGATGAGGTTATCAAAGAAACTGTTAAAGAGGCCTTGATAAAAGCCAATGGAGTACAACTTCAAGCAGCTAAGTTATTAGGTTTGACAGCAAACTCTATTGCCCGGAAGATTGCTAAATATAATCTTTTTGAATTTTGCAAGTAGTTCATAGTTATTTCTGATATTTCCAGATTAGGTCAAGACCTGTAGCATTATCTCCACCTTGAGTTCCTTGCAAGAAAAGCCTAGGGATTATCTCATATTCTAAGGTTATTTTTTCTGGCGTTACGTCATTATTATGTCCAAAAGACAGCTCCTTTTCATAACTTAAGAAGAGATTATTGGTAAGATATTTACCTACTACAACTTGAGCTTGTCTCCAGTTAGAATCTCCTCTAAATTCAACAACATCGAGATTTAATCGGTTTTGGATAAGGTTGGTTACTCGAGAAGCTATCTGACTAACCAAAATTTTAGTCGCTAAATTATCCTCACCTGAACTGTCAATTTGACCTCTTTCTCCTGAAGACAATTGGGCAGTGCTTTTGCCAAAGACAATATAGGAAATACCATCCCCTTCCGAGATTTCCTCATCATCTAGTAAGAATTGGATAGAAGGTTGTTGTAGCTGCCCGGTAATCTTGATAGATAGAGTCATCTTTTCTTGAGAAGCAGAACGCATGATATAATCTGCGACAATGTTTATTCCGGGATTTATGTCACTTTCTCCGCGAAAATAGACATTACCACTGACGAGATTAATTCTTCGTCCATAAAGAGTATAATTTCCTCTTATCACTTCTACATTTCCGGCTAGAGAGAAGTCGGGACTATTCTTAATAACTTCAAGTTCTCCTCCCAACTCAATATTCATTTCTTTAGAACTAATCCAGATGTTGTTAGGAAAAGATACTTTCAGCTTACCCCTCAAGTTTTTCATAGTTTGAGAAGGTTGCTTGGTTGCTTGAGTTTCATTAGATTCAGACAAATCATTGGTAGAAGTGTTGGCTAAGAGGAGAGGAGGAGATAATTCAACTTTTTTCTTATCTTTTGCTAATAAAGCAGGGAGATAGATCCGAGCTCGTAAAATATTAAGGTATCCTGAGAAAGTAGGATTTGTAGTGTTACCTGTTATTTGCAGATCAGAGCTAATTTTTAGATCCATATCTCTATTTTTCAAAGCTTGCCAGTCTTTCGCTTTTACACTGAATTTGAGAGAATCTAACTGATTATTTTGCAGATTTATAACAGTAGAGCCATTAGCTCTTAAGTAGCCATCTTTTCCGGAAGGTAAGGAGAATTGTTTTAATTCTAATCGGTTATTATGGGCAACAAAATCAAGATTAATATCCTTATAGTCTATTCCTAAAGTTGGAAGTTTAAAAGCTACATCTTTTACTAGAAGCTGGGCATCAAGCTGAGGATTATTGAAAGTATTATCTACTTTTGCAGAAAGATTAATAGAACCTCCAATTTCCTTCACCTCAGAACTATAGTCATTTAGATTACTCAAATTAAAAGGTGATACTTTTAGTTCTAAGTTAAGCGGATCATCCTTAAGTACTTCAAACTCCTTAGTTGCAAGATTAGCACGAAATGGAAGAAATCCCTGTAAGCTAAGAGATTCTTCTTTAACCCGATTCACCTCTAAATCCAGCTGAGCAATATTGTCTTGATAATCAATATTTCCGGCAATTTTATGGATAGGAATATCTTGCAAGGAGAAATTATCGACATTCCATAAGACTGATAATTGAGGATTAGCTAAAGTACCATTCCCTGATACATCTAAGCTGAGTTTACCTTCAATGGTCTCAAGTTGAGGATTAAGTAAGCTTAAAGGCCAGAGATCCATGGCATCAAATTTAAGGTGGAAATCATAATCTTCTTGGTTCTTCAAGGAAAAAGATGTGGTTAACACTTGTTTATCAGAAGCTATTTTTAAATCACTCAGAACAAGGTTGATGGGATTAAAGTCTATCTTTACACTATCAGTTAAGTTTTTCCATTTCTGTCCCAGGGCATTTATTTCTAGTTTAGATAAATTTGCTTTTTCTTGGGCTAAGAAAATATTCCCTGTTAAACTTAAATCTAAAGTATCTGATTGGACAACATTCAAATCTAAGAATATTTTTTCAGGTGTATAGTGACTATTAATCCAGATAGAATCTATTGGTAATGGTTGAAAATCAAGTTTGTTAAGGGAGCCGGTGAAAAGTAGATCTGGTTGATTATCTTTCAAGCTCACTTCTGAAATACCTCTTAGAGAAGCAAGCTGATAGTCTTGAAACTTAACATTCTGAACATTAATCACATTATTAGAGGTTAAGTCATCAGTTTTCCCTCTAAGAGAACCGGTAAGCGTGAGTTCTTCTAAGGATAAGTCAGGACTAAACTCTTGTAGAATATGGGGGATAGAATCTAACTTCAGACTATAATCAAGATTTTGATTACCATGGATATAGCCATGTCCTAGGGCTGTGATATTTAAGCCATCATAATTTATAGCCATCTCCGTTAATTTATAGTTACCTTGCTGATAAGAAGCTACTAGATTAAATTCATTCACAATTTTATGAGCAAAAGATGAGCCTGCAAAGTCAATATTTCCTGACATATCAACTTGGTCTGGATCAATACCTTTACCTACTAGCTCAAACCGGGAGTTAATTTGAGTCGGATAAGGGAAGTCGGGAATGATTTTCAGAAGATCTAAATCTTTGAGGGAACCTGAAAGGGCATAGCCTATTTCTCCCAAAAGACTGTCTAAATCTGCCTTTGTGGTTATTTCCCCAAACTCACTTTTTACTTGAAGAGTATTCTTAAGATGTGCCGGAGAACCTTGGCTTTCTAACAATAGGGTGTATATTTCATAAGTATTATAAGAAGAATCCTCTAGTTTAAGAGTCAGCTGAGTTTCAACATCAGGCCAGGTATGACCTTCGATTTGGGCTAGAAGATTTCCCTTAAGAATAGATACCGGTAATTCTTCTTTCCAGCTCTTAAGATTGATGTTCTTCCAATCAAGATTAAGATTAGCAGTGAGTGGATTATGCAGGTTTGGCAAGTGGGCATCTAGCACAAGATCCTGATCTTGTAGATGCGCAGCAAGTTTTGACGATATAGAATTACCTTCAATCGCCACTTGACCTGTTAAATTAGGATCTCCTTGGAGGGGGAAGGAGGGAATCAACTTTTGTAGTTCTGAAAAGTCTAAAGGATGAGCTTGAAAACTAATATTTGCCTTACGGGTAGGCTGATTAATAAAGTTGCCAGACAGGCTAAATTGCGACTTTGGAGATGAAAGCATTAACTCTTTCAAACTGATATCAAGCTTATCATTGGCTCTAAGATCGATTAAAGAGAGTTGGATATCATGAGGTTGAATACTGAAATCTGCTTTTTTGAGGTGGACATCTAATCCCGGTCCAAAGTTAGCTTGCGTAACTATTTGTTTAATAATAACTTCTTCAGGAGTTTGCTCAGGTAAATTCTCACCTGAGATACTTACTGAGGAGTTTTCTAGGATAAGACTTTCCAAGTTAATTTGCCAAGAACTAGAAGTCTTCTCTTCCTCTGTCTCATCAGATTTACTTGCTTCTTTTGGGCGAGGGATCTTAGTTAGATTCCAGATTCCTTGGTCATCCTGATTAAGCTTGATTTTTAGGCCTGAAATGAGAATTGATGATACAATGATTTTTTTGTTAAATATTTGCCTAAAACTATATTTCAAGTTAAGTTCTTTTAAACTAACTATCTCGCTGGTTGGCACTTCTGATGCTTCAGCATAGAGGGTAATATCTTCTAGAGTTAAATTACTGAAGATATTTCCTTCTAAGTTGGCAATATAGATACTTCCATTAATCTGTTTATTTACTTGACTTATCATTGTTTCCCGTAAGAAATTCAAAAAATATGAGGTTTGGGTAAGAAATAATCCTATAATAATGATTAGGATAAAGGCTCCCAACCCTAGAGAGCAATAGAACCTGAATCTTTTTTTTCTTTTACCCATTAAAATGCCTCTCCAATGTTCAAGTAAAACTGTACTTTTTTGCCAGGTTGAGAAAGTGGACTTGCTATGTCAAAGCGAATAGGACCCAAAGGAGTTTTCACTCTTAAGCCTAATCCACCTGCATATTCTAAGTCTTTTAAATCATGGTCATAGGTGCCGGACCAGACATTTCCGGCATCACAAAAAACAACCCCGGATATTATATTCCAGATTGGATAACGAAGTTCTAAGCTTGTTTCTATCATACTATTTCCACCCATAGGTAGATTATCTTGGCTTTTAGGTCCTAAATCATAGCGACTCCATCCTCTCACAGAAGTAGATCCACCGGAATAAAAACGGTCTGCTATCGGCGTTACTTCGGAAGATCTGAGTGATTTCATAAAGCCGGCTTGAAGGCGAGTAGCTATGGTAACTTGTTGATAAAGAAGGGTGTATTTTCGAAGATCAGCCGAGGTCATAGTATAATGATAATCACTATTAAAACCAATTCCGGCTAAAGTAAAGGCCGAAGAGAAGTACCAACCCTTTTGAGCTGAAAACATTGGTTCCGAATCATCATATATTAAGCCAATTGTAGAAGATGTTTGACGATAATCTCCTTTGCCTTCCGAAATTAAATCATCTTCTAAGCTGGGGGAAGCTGTTTTTAGGTTATTCCACTCAAGTCCATAATTTAGATAAGAAGAAAGGTAGTCTCCTATCCCGATTTGGTAGTTAATAAAAGAGCCAATTCGCGAGAGGGTGTAAGCTTCTTCATCTTCTTTTCTGGCAAAAGGGTTTATAATTAAGGAGCCTTTAGGATGTATAAAAGCCGGTTGTGTTACTTTTAATGACAAATTATATGGTTCTAAGAAGGAGTATTTAGCAAAGAAAACTGCTCTCCGTATTCCTCCTAAAAACCCCAACTTAGTAACTGTAATTGAAGTACGGAATCTTTCTTCTTGTCCATAGCCTACTCCTAATTTAAAACTTAATCTAGAGGCTTCTTTAAGGTCTATCTGAATAGGAATAATGTTATTCTTACTCTCATCATCTAAATCACCTCTAACCGTAACATATTGAAACATACCTAAAGCCTGGATTTTTCTTTGTAGTTTTCGTAAATACTCTTCATTATAGGTATTTCCTGGAGCTTCTATTTGCTTTTTTAAAATAGAATATGGAACTTCTTCCACCCCAGTGAAATTTGTTGAACCAAAATAGCAGATATGCCCGGTATTTAGGTCAAAGTTAACACGGACAAGGTTTGCTTCTTTTTTAAGCTTTAGGTTATAGCCTACCTCTTGATAAGCATAGCCTTGACTTGCTAACCACTTGCTTAACTTACTTTGCGTTGAGAGTAAATCTTCATCTCTAAATCTTGATTCTTTCTTTAGTGGCAAATCTGGGGTAAACTGATTCAACCTATCCTCACTCATTATAGAATCTGAAGCTTCAGCTATATTAAGCTGATAATTAACACTTTCAACCAAAACAGGTAACTTTTCTTCAATGATAAACTCAATTTCGACAGCTTCCTCATCAGTTATCTCATTTACTTTTGCATCAACTTCAATATCCAGAAAGCCTTCTTTTTGATAGAAGTTGGTTATCAAATCTAGATCAGAAAGCAAATCAGCTTGGTAAAACAAGTCTGCTTTTTTCCAGAAGAGGAGTTTCTGCCATCCGGATTTTTCTTGTAAAGTCAACATCTTCTTGAGCTTGCTTTCAGAGATAGACTTCATTCCGGTAATCTGGATATCTTTGATCTCGTAACTATCCTGAGCTAAGAGAGAGGAGGCTAGGATATAGACAAGAAGAACTAATAAAAATGATTTTCTCATTAAAGCCATTTCTTTTTTCTAAAATAGATAAGCATTGCAATCGCCATTACCAGCATCACACCCCACATGATAAAGTAACTATACTTATAATGAAGTTCAGGTACAAAATCAAAGTTGGTTCCATAGATCCCGGCAATAAATGTCAAGGGTATAAAGATAACTGAAAAGATGGTGAGGAATTTCATAATATCATTAAGCTTGCTACTAATGGTAGTGTGATAAATATTTAGCTGGTCTGACAGAATTTCACGGTAACTTTCAGAATAATCATTTGCTAAACTGCTATTAGCTAAAAGTCTGTTAAAATGAACCTCTGAAGTATCAGCAATCAAATCAGACTCTAATTTTACTAAGGAGAGAATCATATCGTGAGCAGGTTTTATAGTCCTTCGTAAGATATTAAGCTCTTTTTTATAGTGATTAATCTTCTCAATTACCCCTTTAGGTGGGTTTTCTGATAAAGTTTCTTCCAGTTCTTCAATCTTATCACCTAACATAGAGATAGCATAAATGTAATTATCCACTACGATATCTAAAAGAGCAAAAGCCAAGTAATCAGTTCCAGACCCGCGGATTATCTTTTTTTGCTTTCTAATCCTGTCTCTAACAGGTTCAAAAACATCACCTTTTACTTCTTGAAAGGAGATTAAGACTGATTTTGTTAAAACTAAACTCAAATTTTCCACTGAAAAAGCTCCTGTATCTTTATCAACTTGAACCATCTTAATCGATAAAAATAAACAGTTTGTATGCTCTTCGAGTTTAGGCCTGCTCCCTGTATTCATAACATCGGACAGAATTACTTTATCTAATTGGAAACCCTTGGCTATCTCCCGCATAAGAGTCTGATTGTCTAATCCATCAACATTGAACCATGTAACTGAATCTTTCTTCTGATATTTTAAGACATCTTTAACATCACTTAAAGTTACTTCTTCCATCTCTGTCTGGTCAAAGTCTATAACCCTTAATAATACCTTATCTAATTTTTTTTTACCAATAAATAATAACTCATCAGGTGATAAGCCAATTTCATGTTTATGTTTTCTAATAAAGTGAGACATTGTATTCTTCCTTCCTTTTAAACCCAAATAATGCAGTAGAACTTTGATAATACTTCGCTAAAGCTACGTATCACAGGTGAAGAGTGCTAGATTCTTTTAGTAAAATAAGTTACATAATTATAATAGAGTTATGATTTATATATATAGTATTCTTTCACTAGAAAAAAGCAACCTTTTTTTAGCCCAACTTAGAGACTCCCGGTCCCTCCATAACACTTCTACCGCCAGTAATAGGAGTAATTGAAATTTGGGTACTGATTCTATCTTTTAGGGAGGAGACATGAGAGATTATCCCTATTAGCTTACCGGCTTGGTGTAGTCCTGATAGTGATTCTAAGGCTGTTTCAAGGGCTTCTTCATCTAGGGTGCCAAATCCTTCATCCAAGAATAGAGAATCGACTCTAACTTTATGACTGGCCATTTTAGATAAGCCTAGGGCTAAAGCCAGACTTACAATGAAGCTTTCACCTCCGGAAAGATTTTTAGTTGATCTAATCTCTCCAGCTTGATAGTTATCAATCACATTTAGTTCTAAAGGATTATCTCTGTCACGAATCAAGAGATAACGTTCAGACATTTCTTGTAGTTGCCTGTTAGCATGCTTAACCATCATCTCAAAGGTGAGTCCCTGAGCGAAATTCCTATATTTTTTCCCATCAGCAGAACCGATTAAGGAGTTTAGTTTGTCCCACTTATTAAATTCTCTTTTTTGTAACTCAATCTTCTCTTCTTTCTCTTTTATCTCTTCTTTTGCTTTATTATTTCGAAGAATTTTGAGCTTTAAAACAGAGATATCATCCCGAATTTTCTCCATGAATTCTAGATATTCAGCGCTTTTAAGATCCAGTTCTTCTTTAGATTTATCTGTAATATTCTTCCTTTCTTCTTCTACTAAGCGATCTTTATTATCCTTGATTCTTGTGTTAACACGGATTATATCATCATTAAGTTTTTTTACTTGTGAATCGATATGGTCTATCTGGTCTGAATTGAGAAGTGAATCAAGGAAGTGTTTTTCATCTTTAAACTCTCTCTCATGAAGTTTTCTTGTGAAAGTAGATTCACCCTCTATAAGTTCTTTTGCTCTAGTATTAGTGCTATTCTTAAGAGAATCTATTTTTGTCTTAAGTTTGGTCAGCTCTTCCTGTAAGGTCTGCATTTTTTCTTGAATTTCCAGCTTATTCTTCTCTGCCTTATCGAGATTAACTTGCAAGATTTTCTCTTCCTTATCAGGATTATTATCTCCGAAGAGGTCTTTTCTCGCTTTTGTGAGGTCAAGGGTCTCATCTTTAACTTTTTCAAAATATACTTGCTTGTCTATTAGCTCTTTTCTATGGTTTTCCAAAAGAGCTTCAATAGTCTTAAACTTAGCATTAATTTCAGAGATACTTTTTTCTAACTCCTCCTTCTCTTTCTGTTTAGACTTCCAGTTTGCTAATCGAGATTTGAGTGTTTCCAGTAAAACATCACTAGAGTAGGGGATAGTCTGTATAATTTTTAGAGGCTGTAAGGTCTTTTGCAGAGCTTCTTGCAAGTCGTGGGAATCCTTGATGTTCTTAGCAATAGTATTTGTTAACTCTTGGATAGCTCCTTGAGTAATTTTGAAATTACCCTCCACTTCATCCACTTCTTTTTCAGTTTTCCTTAACTTGTCTTTTAAGACGATTAGTTCTTTCTCCTGCTTTTTGATGGATTCTTCTCCAGCTTCTATCTGTGCTATAAGTTTTTCTACAGAAGTAATTTCCACATCTAAATCATCTACTTGGGGAGCATTATTTTCAGCAAAAGGATGATGAAGAGAACCGCAAAGAGGACAAGCTTGATTATCCCTGAGGTCTTGTCTACTATCTTCTAGGGATTTCACTCTATCTAAGAAAGTTTTTCTTTTGGATAAAGATTCCTTTTTTACTCGATAATCTTTTAACTCTTTTCCATTAAGCAAGTTATCTATTAGTTCTTGTTCTTCTAGTATTGTATTAGTAACAAGGGCAATTTCCCCTTCTTGCTGAAGTTCTTTTTTAAGGACTTTCTTTTTATCTTTTTCAATATTTTTTAAATTGAGATTAAGGTCATTTAGCTTCTTTTCATGATTATGGTGGACTTGTTGTAGAGACTCATAAGCACTTAACTGGTGCTCAATTCCTGTTAAATTACTTACTAACCACTCATCACTCTTATACTCTTCAAGATAAGCTCTTATTTCTACTAATTTTTTTTCACTCTTAATTATATTTCTTTGTTCTTTCTTAAGTTTCTCTTCACTCAGATCAATCTTCTCTTGATATTCGTGGCAAGAAGCTTTAGCTTCTAAGACTCTTTTATTTTCTTGAGAAATAGCTTGATCCAGGGAGCGAACCTGTTTAAACAATTCAGCAGCTTTTGTTATCTCTTCTTTTATTTTAAGGATATCAGAATCTACTATAGTGGATAAATTATTTTGCTCTAATCTCTTCTTTTCTAAATCAGGAAGTTCTTTCTGTAGTTTTTCTAAAATCTTGTTCTCTTGTGTCTGTAATTTACGTAATGATATCAGATTAGTGTAAGCTACTTCTAATTGAGAGGCCTTTTTTGCTATGGCAAGTTGCTTCCTGAGTGGTTCATTAGCTGAAAATTCTTCTTGTAATCTCTTGCTTTCAACTTCTAATTTTCCAATATTCTCTTGTAAATCTGCAATTATTTTATACCAATTTATGGCTTTCTTAACCTCATCTAGGTTTTTACCTAAGTCTTTCTCTTGCTTTTTTTTCTCGTCAAGTTGGTTATTTATATTATTTATCTCTTCTTCAGGAAGTACTTCTATTCCGGCTATCCCTGCTAATAGGAGATTAAGAGTGTCTTTCTCAGTCTTCTGTCGTTGATAAACCTCTTGGGATATTTCAGAATAGATCTTGGAACCGGTTAGCTGTTCCAGTATCTTTGATTTCTCATCATCACCTGCTTTGAGGAAAGAGTCAAATCCACCCTGAGCCAGCAATACCGAGCGGGTAAATCTCTCAAAATCCATGCCGGTTTTCTCTTCAATCACACCCAACACCAAGCTTTTCTTTTCTTCAATTATCTTTTTTGTTATGTTATCAAAGATATAATGTTCAGCATCTTGCAAGTTACCATTTGCTTTCTTTCTCGCTCTTCTTTGTTCCCAATGACAGCGAAAGAGGCCTGTCTGGGTCTCAAACAAGACCTCAGCGGAGCACTCTCCTGTCTGACGAGACATTAGCTCATTTTCACTCTTATTAATCTTGGCAAGTCTGGGAGTTTTACCATAAAGTGCTAAGCAAATAGCATCAAGAATTGTTGATTTTCCTGCTCCGGTAGGACCTGTCAGACTAAATATCCCGTTAGATAAGTAATTGGGATCTCTAAAATCAATTAACCATTCTCCATACAGTGAGTTAAGATTCTTAAATCGTAATTCTAATATCTTCATAATTCATTAACCTCAAATATGATACAACTACTTCTATTCTGCATTAAGATCCTCCTCTTGCAAGTCTCTCAAAATTTCCCGGTAAGCAGAGATAAGTCCCACCCTATCCTCTTCAGAAGTCTCAAAAGCATCAAGACAACGATTAAAAACTTCTATTTCATCGAGATCATCCAATGTTTCATCAGCAGAAATTGCCATAGCAACCTTTTCCATTACTTGCCTGTTTTTTATCTGCAAGCTTTCTAAACTAGTAGCAACCAAGGCTTCGTCAATCACTTGTCGTAAATTTGGGATAATATCTTTACCCTTATACTCAATCTCTAACCAAGCAGACTCAAGCTTCAATTCTTCAATTCTCTCTATAATATCCTCAATACTTCCACTAATTCTAAGCAGTTTTTGAAAAACTGGGACTGTAATTTCTTCTATCTTTCGCAGCCCTTCAGAAAATTCAATAATAATTACCTTTTTCTCTTGCGAAGCCTCTCCAAATCCAATAGGCAAAGGTGAACCACTATAGCGAATATGTTCTTTTTTATCTACAATTTGCGGTACATGTAGATGACCAAGGGCTATATAATCAAAAGATGCAGGAAACTTATCAGCATGAACATGAGTCAATGCCCCGATATAGAGTTCTCTCACTCCATCACCATCCAGGGTCTTTCCCCCGGCAGTAAAGAGATGACCCATACCGATTATGGGTAGTTTCGGATTACCCAAATCCTCTCTTTTTTGCTCAGCTAACCTAGAAACTTCACCATAATGCTGGGAAATTCCCTCTATCAAATTGGCATTCTTATCATCTATGGTCTCGCCGGGTTCTGCTACCCTAACATCTCTATCACGTAAATAGGGAACTGCACAAATGATTGCTTGTGGTTGATTGTTAGAAGTAAGAAGAAGAACTTCATCCTCAATTGATTCAGTTATAGAACCAATTACATAAACATTTAGTTCTCTAAGAAGCTCTTTAGGAGCATTTAAAAAGGAAGGAGAATCATGATTTCCGGCAATGACAACTATGTGCTGACAAGATGTGGAAGCTACCTTCACCAGAAAATGATAATAGAGATTCTGGGCTCGATTACTGGGACTACCATTATCGAAGACATCTCCGGCTACCAGCAAAGTATCTATTTTATGTTCTTGGATAGTAAGGATTAACCATTCCAAGAAAGCCTCAAACTCTTCATACCTTTTCTTATTATAAAGAGAACGACCTAAATGCCAATCTGAAGTGTGAAGTATTCTCATTTATCCTCCTGAATTTTCAACCATCAACAAAAACACATAATGAGACCAACTCTAAACAATTTTCTCGGACAAGGCTTGTGAAGTGTTTGCTTCAGAAATCCCCGACAGTGTCAAGTAAGTTGAGTTTTATCTAAATTTAATAATTCCCTTTTAGTATGTCAAGTAAAAATATTCTTTTGTATAGATTCCTTCAGAGAAATCAACAAATCAACAAATCAACAAATCAACAACCCAAAAATAATATTTATTGACTAAATAGTTCAAGAATGTTTTAATGTTAAAAAAAAATGGAGATTCTTATGTATAAATTAATAATTATGTTACTTTTATTAACTACTTCAAGTTTATTCGGACTTACCATATATGATGTACAATACACGACAAATCCTGGTTCAGATGGGACATATCCCTCTCCTTATGAAGGTCAGAATGTTACTCTTACAGGCATCGTAACAGCTAATAATTATAGTAATAGTCGTTTTTTTATCAGTATGCCTGAAGGAGGAGCTTGGAAGGGAATATTTATCTACCACAACTACTCTTTAAATCTAGGTGATGAGGTTTCTGTATCTGGAGAAGTTACTGAGTATTGGGGATTTACTGAGTTAACAGATGTTACAAATGTCTCTGTCTTATCAACAGGAAATGTTGTAGAACCGACAATAATAACTACAGGTCAGCTTAATAGTATGGAAGGCTATGAGGGGACTTTTGTGAAAATACAAAATGCCCAGATAGTTGAATCTTACGACCAATACGGGAATATCAAAATCAATGATGGAACAGGAACCGGCTTAATTGGAACAGCTTGTATTAGTTTAATGAATCATGATTTTGATGGAATAGTGGGTAGCGTTATCAGTTCAATAACTGGTGTAGTAAGTTACTCTTATGGTGATTATTACCTTAATCCACGTTCCATGAATGATCTGATTATGGGAGATATGCCTATTACTATTTCTACTGATGATATTTTCATAAATCAAGCAGAAGAGTTTAATGTCCCGCTAGAGATTTTCCATCAAGGAGACTTAGAAATTGATTCGTTCCATCTAAATCTATCATATAATAACAATATGGTTGAATTTACAGGCATAAATTATTCTTCAGCCATCCTATCAGACTGTGATTTCTCCAGTTCATCGAATACAATTACTATTGATTATGCAGGGACAGCGTCCTCAAATTCTTCATCTACACTACTAAACTTGATCTTTAATCCCATAGGGATGGGTTCTACAACTTTCTATGCCTTTGAATGCTCGGTGAATGGGGAAGAAGTTACCTCTTTTAATTTTGGTAACTTGAATATCTCAATAGCTCCCTCTGAACAAGGTGATATTCTTACTACAGTACAAAGACCAATTCTCTCTATTCCCGAAATAACTCACCCCGGCGAAAGTTTTGAAATTTGGGCATCTGCGCCACCAACTACAAGTGGGTGGGAAGCAAATCTCCAATATAAAGGAGACTATGAAATAGGTCTTGTTATATCAAACACGTATTATGACTCAGTCAGAGAATGGCATGTATTAACAGTTGAAACCCCTCAACCACTTTTTTATGAATTATTTGACTTAGTTGTGAGTGCTCCAGGATTGGAAGAAGACTTCGTAGCGGATGCAGTAAAAATTGAACCTAGCCCTGAAGATGATTGGTACTTTATCCATATTACTGATACTCACCTACCTACCCATCTTTTCTCCCATGATAGTAACTACTTCAATGATATGACAGAAGTCGAAGATTTTCTTACTGTGATTGAAGATATTAATGTTTTGAATCCCAAATTTGTCTTGTTTACCGGTGATATAGTTAATGAAGGAGAGTTAGAAGATTACTTAGATGCTCGTTATTACTCTATAGCTAAGAATATGTTAGGACTCTTAGAAGTTCCAGTCTATCTGGTTTCAGGTAACCATGATATTGGTGGTTGGCAAGATACTCCTATGCCGGCTGGAAATTCCCGTACTAATTGGCACAACTTCTTCGGCTGGGATATTCTAGAGAATCCTAACGGCTCATATCCCTACCGAACTCAAAACTACACTTTTAATTATGATGGAATGAAATTTATTGGTTTAGAAAGTTATATAAACTATGATAATTACCTGCCAAGTATTTTTGGAGATGAAAGCTTTACTTATAATCAGATGACCTGGCTTAATTCAGAAGTTTCAAGTCCGGAAGAGACTAAAGTTCTCTTTTATCACTATGATTTCTCTGAACAGATTAATCTCTCAAACTTAGGTGCAGAAATGGCACTTAGTGGTCATATCCATTATGATAATGGCGAGATTTCACAAGCTCCTTATAACCTGCAAACAGGAGCAGTTTGTGATGGTAATAGAAAATATCGAGTTATAAAAGTCAATAACGGTATTTTACAACCATTACCATCCCTATCAGCAGGTTCCTCAGGTCAGAATTTCCAGATAAACTATCAACATCCTAATAATGGTAGTGTTTTTCAAAATACTGCGGAAATAGTCAATCTTCATAATATTGGATTTGATGACCTTTTACTTAAATTCGAGATGATAGATATTCAGGGTGAGATTGATGTAGAAAATGGCTCGCTACTTCAAGTAGTTAACCATGATGGAAAAAAGATTGTTTATGTAAAGGCAAGTGTTGAGGCAAATTCAATCACTGAAGTTTCTCTTCAAACAGGAACTCCAAATAGTAATGAACTAGTAGATACTACCAAGGTTCTTGAAAATGTAACCATTTATCCTAACCCTCTCTACTCCTCTCAACATAGAGCTATGGCTACTATTAGTTTTGAACTTAAAGAAAAAAAACAAGTCTCTGTCTCTGCTTATAATATCAAAGGACAGAAAGTTGCTCAAATAGCTAAACATCAACCCTTTGATTCTGGAAATCAGCAACTAAACTGGACTGGTATATCTGAACTCCCTTCCGGATTATATCTCATTAAGATTGATGCTGAAAATGATACTGAGATGATGAAATTTATCAATATGAAATAAGAGAAAACCCTATCTTTCTTTAGCTTAGCCAAGGAAGACCCAGGGATTGTTTAATTGTTTAATTGTTTAATTGTTTAATTGTTTAATTGTTTAATTGTTTAATTGTTTAATTGTTTAATTGTTTAATTGTTTAATTGTTTAATT
>JAEKNW010000020.1 GCA_016838885.1 Candidatus Cloacimonadota bacterium | reverse complement strand
GAGTTCAAAATGGCATCATAACGAACGATTTCAAAAATTTGATCAAAACCATCCAAAAATACTAAAAAGTAAAAGTTGAATTATCACACAGTCTGGGCAACTTGCCCGCACCAAGCTTGGAAAGCTTGGATCATCTTAAATCCCCTCTTCATTTGCTTTGCAAATGTCTCCAAGAGGGGTGGCATCCTACGAAGCTTTTTCGAAGTTGGATGACGGGGAGAGTTAAATCCTCAAAGGGATAATTAAACAGCTGTTTCCAACAGCATAGCGGGCAAGGATGCCCGCTTCCACAACCAAGCTTCCAGCTTGGTGAATCTGGCGGCAAGATGCCCCCAGTCCATATCCCCCAGCTTTAGCTAGCAGGAGATTGACACACTGGTTAGATTCTGGCAATAGGTGGCATGGAGTGGAAGCACCCCTGCTTCCACAAACCAAGCTTGAAAAGCTTGGTGCGGGCAAGTTGCCCGCGTTCCCAGTTAGGGCGGCAAGAGTGCCCCCAGTTCATATCCCCTTGCTTGAGTTAGCAGGAGATTGACAACAGGTTTAGATTCTGGCAATAGGTGGCATGGAGTGGAAGCGTCCCGCTTCCACAACCAAGCTTGAAAAGCTTGGTTATATTACAATATCCTGAAGGGATAAAAATGGGATAGCCCAGGGTCTCACTCAACAATTCAACAAATAAACAAATAAACAAAAAAACAAATAAACAACTCAACAAAAATAAGGATTTTCCTTGACCTTTCCAATTAATCTGCAAATAATGACATTTATAAGTTAATTTAAGAGAAACGGGGATATAATGCGAAGAGTTTTATTGATATTGATGGTTATTCAAGCCTCTCTCATGTTCGGGGCTCAGTTTGAAAAAGTATCTGAGGCCAAAGAAAACCCTATGCACATGGGACTCTATGATTTGGATGATATCCAGAAGTTAGATGATAATGGGAAAGTTGGTGCCTTGGTTATTGTTAATTGTGGATTGGAAGATGTATTCTTTCAAAGTCTATATGGCAAAATATATCAAACCGGGAGAAGTGGTCAGTATAGGATTGTTCTGAGAGAGAGAACACAATATTTTGTTATTCAAAAAGAAGGATTTGCTAATCATAAATATATGTTCCCTACTCCTTTAAAAAGTGGGACTGTCTATGAAATGACTGTTGATGAGAAGAATAAAGAAGCTGATACTATCACTTTAGTTATCTCTTCCAATCAAGATAATGCTTCAGTATATGTCAAAGAAGAATTAGTCGGGCAAACAGAAAACAGATTTTTTACCATAGATTTACCCCTGGGTAATAATGATATTGAGCTGCGTAAATCCGGCTATAAATCTAAGAAAATTACTCACAACCTATCCCCGGAAAATAATAAAGTTGAGCTAAATCTGGAAGTTGCACTTCCTACTCCGGTAACTATTACTACCGAACCTGCAGGAGCAATTGTTTATATAGATAACGTTTTATTTGGTACTTCTCCCAAGAGTAGCTTTTTCGCAGAGGGAAGCTATCCGATCAGAATTGAAAAAGAGAGCTATGCCACTATTGACGAAGAGATAAGCATTAGCGATCCGGAAACTAAGAAAAATTATAAACTTAAAGATATTCGTGCTACTCTGACAATCAAGACTAATCCTCAAGCCACAGTAACTCTCAATGGTACATCATATAAGGGAGGGATTAAAGACCTTAAACTTAATCCTCAAACAATTAATGTAAAAGTAGAACAGGAGTTTTGCGAGACCATAAATGAGAGATTTAACCTGGAACGCAACGAGGTGAAAGTAGTGGACATGTTTCCCCAAGATGTTCGTGCTACTCTGACAATCAAGACTAATCCTCAAGCCACAGTAACTCTCAA
>JAEKNW010000019.1 GCA_016838885.1 Candidatus Cloacimonadota bacterium | reverse complement strand
TAGTCTCTGTAAGAAAACTAGCAACAATCAGTATTTCAGCAAAATGCTGTTGATAACTTGCTTGAATCTATTTGTGATTCCCCTTGGTTTATTCAATGAAAACCCACATATTCAACGAACTAATCATCCGAGATTCGCATATTTTGACAGGATCTCTTGAATAGATTCAGATATGAGAAAAAGATTCGAACCACAGTTAAAGATAGGACAGCTTCTAATTAAAGATACCATTATTAATCATAAATGTAGGGATAGTGTGGTTGATTTAATGGCCGCATTGAAATTCATATTTGTTACTGAAGAGTATAATGTAGAAGTATTCAACATTTTAGAAAATGCGATCACATCTCAAAAGAAATCTACTGGACGAAAGGGCATGGATCTATGGCAAGTGTTTGTTTTATCCCAAGTGCGTTTATGTCTCAACACCAGTTATGATAGATTACACCATATGGTCAACAACGACCGGTTGGTAAGGCAAATAATGGGAATTGAAAATAAAGAAGGATATAAGCGTATTGAGTTTGAATATCAAAACATTTATGACAATGTTACTTTGCTAGATGATCATACTGTAAAAAAGTTGAATAATGTAATTATTGCAATGGGGCATGATGTGTTTAAAAAAAAAGAAGAGGCAGCATTGCGCTTAAAAACAGATAGTTTTGTGGTTGAATCAAATGTTCATTTTCCGACCGATTACAATCTTCTCTGGGACTGCGCCCGTAAATGCCTTGATACAGTGTCTAAATTTCTTGCAAAATACAACAACCTGAAAGGATGGCGCAAGGTATCCGATTGGAGGTACGGATTAAAAGGCCTGATGCGTGAATTGGGTAAATCCAGTAGTTCTGGCGGTAAAGGAAAACAAGATCGGATTGTACTGGCAACTAAGCGTTATTTGAAAAAGGCCAGGTTATTTCAACTCAAGCTTCAACAAGAGCTACCATTACTGCCATTAAATGACCTCGAAGATCTAAGGTTAATTTACATCTTAGAGCATTTTATTCCATTATTGGATAAGCACATAGATCTTGTTGATAGGCGGATTCTTAAAAATGAAAAAATACCTCACGAAGAGAAACTTTTTTCGATCTTTGAGACTTATACCGAATGGATTAACAAAGGGAAGTCGCGTCCCAATATAGAGCTGGGTAAAAAGCTGGCTATCACAACCGATCAATTCGGCTTAATCGTCGATTATCAAGTTATGCATGGTCAGCAGGATAGAGATATAGTAATAGAGGTAGCCGATCGGCTATTGCCTCTGTACTCTATTGCCTCATGGAGTTTTGATAAAGGATATTGGCTGAAACGAAACAAGGAGCTGTTGCAAACAGAAGTGCCAAAAGTAATAATGCCCAAACTTGGAAAGCGAACTAAAACAGAAGAAGATGAAGAAACCAGTCCGACATTCAAGCGACTCAAAAATAAACATAGTGCCATTGAATCAAACATCAATGAGTTGGAACATCGCGGATTAGATCGTTGTCCTGACAGAGGTTTGCCCCATTTCGAACGATACATAAGTCTTGGTGTATGCGCCTATAATCTGAAGAAAATAGGCCGGGAAATATTAAAGCTACAGCGAAACAAAATTCAGGCGCCAGTGCTTAGGCCTTCTCAAGTAGCATAAGATTAGAGTTATAAGTCATACTGTTACGATAATGACAATTATCGTACTTGGGAATTGTGTGTGTTTTTGCCTGAAAAATCAGGTTTAAATATCGATATAATGCAAAATAAACGCAAAAAAACTCAAGCACTTTCCAATGGAAGATGAAAATAATAAAATCTTACTTTATTATGTCTCATAAGGCAATTTGAATACTTACGCAAGGCTTGTTTTCTTATTGGCACTA
>JAEKNW010000018.1 GCA_016838885.1 Candidatus Cloacimonadota bacterium | reverse complement strand
AGTTTTTGAAAAATAATATAGATATTTAATATACAATTAATCAAATTGTAGTAGCTTAACGAAAAGCTACAGGAATCCTACTGCATTATTTGGGTTAAACTTAAATCCTCCCTAGTCTTTATTAAGGATTTCTCAACTTCTTGCCTCTTTTCAATTTCAGATGAACAAACTAAGTTAACTTTATCCCCTAGGAGAATAGGGTAATATTTATCTTTGAAATATGGCAACATCTCACTTTTTGGAATCCCCAATCGGGTAATTGACTTGAAATCGTCTTTATTAACAATAGAATCTAATACCTTGAATAATGCTTGATCAACTGCATTATTTGATAAGGAAACTAATAAAACGCTTTTTTTAAGCTTTATGAAATTCTGTATAATATTGGCTATCGTGGCAGTCTTTCCTGTCCCTGGAGGTCCCCATATAATGGTTTGAGACATTTCTAAAGAGTGCTTTATGGCTAGAAGCTGAGATTCATTTGCCCTGGTATATATTTGTTCAGGCAACTCGATATTCGAATGCAAAATTGGTTTATTCTTCTTATATATGAGATCATAGCTGTTCTTAAAATAACTATCATTATAAATGTTTTTACTTAGTTTCTTTGATAAAAGTTCCAGTAAAAACCATGGATTTAAATGGAGCTTTGCCTTTGAAATGTAATTACCTTTATCTTGCGATAAAGTTATTTGAATCTTATTATGCTTATTGCTGTTTAAAGTGCAGTCATAATTTTTTCCCTCTATCTCTATCTCTGCAATACTATCATCAAGAAAACTTATCAATTCTCCACTTCTGAAGAGGTATACATGCTCATTGGCTAAAATTTTAATTTTCTTCCCATCATAAATATCAGATATCTGATCATTTTTCTTCTTTTTCTGTTCTTGTATTTCTAAAGCTACAGCATCGATTAAATCTCTTACATAACTCATACAACCTCCTATTGTATCATATAATTATCATTCCCCCTAACATACTTAACTATTAAAGAATCTCCTTTATTTTTTCAATATCTATATCTATGAAAAGTAGTTCATCATTCATTAAATTTTTATGGTTTATCTCATTCTTGAGTTCTTCTTCAGATAACTCAAGAATTTTATCAAGCACATGTTTATCCATAAACCATAAATCCTCTCTGATCATATCAAATAGATCTGTTTCAAGTAGAACTGAACTATAGCTTGTATGCTTTCCATTATAGCTTCTAATTAAAGAGTAGATAATAGTAACATCATCGTATGTTGTATCAATTTCACTGAACCTATTTTTTGATAATTTGATATTGAAAGAAACAGTTGCATCTTCTTTTTTCTTTTTGTTAGATGGTGAATAGCTCATTTTATCTCCTTTTTATATTATAATACCAATTGAGTATTTTTTTGGAACCTCAAAACCTATACCCCAAAGTCACCGAATTAGGGGATGCTTTGATTTCAACTTGTTCAAAGGAAGCAGTGAAGGATATGATTGAAGATATTACACAGATTGTACCTACTACATTCTTCCTAGTTCTATCTTTTTTTAATTCTGAAGTATCAATGTCATCAAATTCTTCAAATTCTTCATAATCTTCGATTGCCTTGCTTAAGTCTGAAGCTTCTGAATAACTATCCCAAGCAAGTGCTACTAGACAAGCGCTCAATGCCAGATAGACAGGATTTACTTTTGTTTTGTAAATTTTATTTCCAACACGATAATGATTAGAAACCGTTAAGTTCTTTTTATTGCCATACTCAATTGATCCAAGATTAAACAGATTAAATTCATCAATCTGATTATTAAAATTTTCAAGTGCAAAAGTTTGCTCTGTGATATCTGTTTCATCTTCTGCAAAGATACTTTCAATCTTGGAA
>JAEKNW010000017.1 GCA_016838885.1 Candidatus Cloacimonadota bacterium | reverse complement strand
GGCATATAATATATATATTCCTGAAAATTATGGAAGTTACTTTTGCAAAAGAATATAGTGCTATTCTCAAAGATCTACTGCATTATTTGGGTTTAACCCCAAAAGCAAAAGGCGACCCTCTAAGGATTGCCTTTATTAAAAAATTTCTAAGTTTATATTTATTTAACTTAAGCAAACTGCTAAGTTATATTCTTCTTTTATTGTCTCAATCAACTCGTGTACAGAAATGATTTTATCATTAAGATAAGCATTGGCTCCTGCAAAGGCAAATCCACTTTTGAGTTTACCTAATTTAGCATTAAGCAGAGCAGAAGCTATACAATAAGGCGATTTCTGATAATCACATGTCTTGAGACATTTCCAAGGACAGCTAAAAGGTATTTTCTTACCAGATTCAACTAATTCCAAGAAGCTGTTTCTTAGGGCTCTTCCAGGTAATCCCAAAGGACTTTTAATGATAGTAATATCATCTTGGGTAGCATCAATATAACTTTGCTTGAATTCATCTGAAGCATCACATTCTGTGGTAGTAACAAATCTTGTTCCCATCTGAACTGCATCAGCTCCCAGCTTCATAATGTTATGAATATCAGCACCGGTATAAATCCCACCTCCTGCAATCAGAGGAATATCTTTATTAAACTGCTGACTCCATGGTTTAATGGCAGCTTTGATTTCCGGTACTAAAGTTTCTAATTGGTAATCAGGATCATCAAGTTGTTCAATACTATATCCAAGATGACCACCGGCTTTTGGACCTTCAACAACAACTGCATCAGGTACAGCTGAAAACTTTTTCGCCCAGGTCTTAAATATTACATTTACAGTTCTGACAGAAGATACTATCACAGCAAATTTAGTCTTTGTCTCTTGCATAAATTCGCTATCCATAATCGTAGGCATTTTAAGGGGTAAACCTGCGCCCATAAAAAGAATATCAATCTTCTCTTCTAAAGCTGTTGTTACTAATTCATCAAAATTTGTTAGGGCAACCATGATGTTAAGTCCTAAAACCCCATCAGATAGTACTCTTGCTTTATGAATTTCTTCTTTCAAAGCTTCGATTTCTACCTCTTTATTGATTTTACCTCTGAGTGCTCCGAGACCGACAGCAGATATAACTCCGATTCCACCCTCATTAGCCACCGCAGAGGCAAGGCCTGATAAAGAGATTCCAACTCCCATTCCACCTTGAACAATAGGTAACTTCGCTATTAAATTCCCAATTTTTAATTCGGGTAATGTAAATTTCATTTTTCATCCTCTGTGATTAGCTGTTATAATCTAATCACTTAGTATATAATTAATAATCATATCTTATATGGATATATGAATAGTTAGCTATAAAATTGTAAATAAACTCATTTATAATATCCCTATTTAAGAATGTCCACATTATATATTTGTTACCATATTCTCAAAAGGTTAGTATCGTGTCAAATAAATAAAAATTAAATTATTGAGGATACCAGAAAATAGACTATGATGTTGTGGAAAGACTAATAATTTTGAGTGGTAAGTGGTAGATGTTTAGAGTTTAGGGTTTAGAGTTTAGGGTTTAGAGTTTAGGGTTTCTGATCCACAAAGCTTATCAATGATTACTTCCAAGGTCAAATGCCAGGTAAATCTATAGGTGTGATTTATCAGTCAAGTATATGATAACTCACCTAGGGGAAAAGGAAAACTGATTACTCCTATGTTTCCATAGTTCTGATAGATCAAAAGCCCGATAATTACCGGGCTTTTTTAATTTTAGTTGATTACTTGTGGTTCATTTATTTTTCACTTTTCATTTCTCACCAAGTGAAACATTATTTCATTAGGATCATTTTACTATTAAATTGATGTGTCTCTGTCTGCAATCTGTATAAATAAACTCCGGAAGATACTTTTCTGCCAAGGTTATCAGTACCATTCCAAACAACATTATGCCTTCCCTTGTCTAAAGCTTGATTGGTTAGACTTTTAACTTTTTGTCCTTTGATATTATAGACATCAAGTTTGACCTGTCCTGCTTTTTCTAGGGAGAAGGCAATTGTAGTTTCAGGATTGAAAGGATTAGGGAAATTACCTTTGAGGGCAGTGGTAAAGATATGGGCATCATTATCTTCATTCGAGACAGCAAATGAGGTATCCATAAAACCGGTTCGATGATAGTTATTACGGTAAGTTAGCCAAGCAGGGACATCTTCATTAAGAGGCAATTTAAGATTTGCCATAGCAATACCTTGAGAGTAACCTAAAACAAAGCTAAGTTCTCCATCTCCATGAATATCTCCTATTGTAGCAGGAGTTGCTGTTGATAGATTAGCAGCAAATGGGAAGTTTGGTAAGCTAATTCCTTGATAATCGTAGATGTAGATATTGTTACTACTGTCGAAACAGATAAGCTCAGGAAATCCATCACCTGTAAGGTCTGTTGAGAGTGGTGGTGTCTGAGAACTTTTGTTTAATCTTACCGGGAATCCTTCGAGTATTTGACCATTTTCAGACACAATATAGAGGTATCTGGTAGTAGTAACGAAGGCATAATCAACATATCCGTCATTATTAAAATCATTAGCTATTGGCATAATAGGAGATCCATTAATTTCATACTGGTTAATAATAGTCCCTGAATAGTCTAAGGAATAGAGATTATTGAAAGAACCGACAATGATTCTATCACTTGTAATTAAAGGGGCAGTAGCATTTGTCGTAGGTAAAATTATAGGGAAATTAGGTAAGTACTGTCCTTGATAATCAAAAGCATGGAGTTGGTTATCACTTGTTGCGATAACGATATCAGCCTTGTTATCGTTGTTTAGGTCAGCTGTTGCCATTTCATGGACAATAAAGACATCTAAGTTAACGGGGAAGTTTGGTAACATAGTCCCGGAAAGACTCATCAAAATAAGTTCTTTAGCAAGATTAATAGCGATAATCTCGTTTTCTCCATCACCGTTCACATCTGCAATCATAGGAGCTGTAATGAACTGAGAACCTGAATTATATCTAAAAAGGACTTCTCCACCTATTTCTTGAGCAACTAAGTTATTAGTTCTTGAAGTATAGACAATAACAGGGCTTTCATCAATATAAGTCAAGGCATAGCTTGAGTTGATATTTTCTTGAACATCGCTCTCTTGGTCCAGAAGAACTTGGCCTAAAAGATCGATAATTTTTATATCTCCATAAGAATCAAGATAGAGCAGTTCATTCTCGCCATCATTATTATAATCTAAATAAGTAGGAGCAGATCTGCTGCCCAGAGGAAACTCAAGAGGAAAATTATTGGCCATTAAGGTAATATCAAATTCTAGGTAACAAGGTTTTGAGAAGATAATATCTCCTAAAGAATTATAACCTGTTACAGTAATTGTATAATCGAAAGATGAGAAGGGAATAGAAGCCGGAACTGCAAAAGAAGGCAGGTCGTTGGTTACGAGAAGATTAGACCCTGTAGGAAGTGGACCAACACTTGTTTGACTATTAATAATCTCAAAACGATCATCAGCAAGGCTTAGTTCTAAAACTACTGTATCTGCTGTCCCCCAACCTGCTAAATTAGTTAATTCAAATCCTAATTCAATAGTCTCTGATGGGTTTATATTTCCATCACCATCTCCAATGATTTCTACATACTCCACATTCTCAATATTAATATATGCTAATTCAGAGTTAAATTCTTTTACTTGTAAAGAGGGGTCGCCAAAAATAACCATTTCCATATAACACCATTTCATCACAGAGCTTTGAAGTGCTGCATTAAGATTATCCAAAAGAGAATAATTATGAGCCTGGCCGATGCCTCGCATGTCATAGATAAACATAGCATCAAAGAAGGATCTGTCAAAGAATTGAGAGGCACCATCAGTGCTTCCTGGATAGTACCAACCATAACGAGTATTACCAATAAATGTGTGCAAGCCGTGTTCTGCTATCACTAAGTGTTCAGCCACAGATTCTCCGTTACCATCTGTTCCACCACTTGTTGCAGAATCGAAAGCAGCGGGATAACAGCCTTGAGTATAGAGAAAGCCATACTGGGTATTTGTCAGCATATTATGGGCAATAGATGAATTTAAACCACAAACAGTGTTCTCATTAGCATGTCCCATGTGGTTCATAATAGTAGCATTATCATTGATTGCTTCGACCACTTCAGCAGTTGAATAATTACCATCTCTTTGATATCTTGTCTTAATTAAATAATCATCAGGCATTCTGTCTTTAATTTCATCTTTATAATCACCACCCCAAGTCATTGGGTTGTTATTTAAGTTTTCTCCAAACATTATAGCAACATTATCAGCATAATTGTTTGAGCTTTCATAAGAGATAATCTTGTTAAAATGACTATTAAATTCGCTGGGTAGCTCTGCAGGTATTCTACCGACTGATATTTCGGGGGTAAGATCAATAATCTCATATTCATCTCCATAGATTCCATTTCCGTTATCATCCCAAGATCCATCTAAACAGGCATAATAGAGGTCAGAGGGCATACTGTAATCAATAGTAGAACCTACTGATCCATATACTCCACGAATAGGGATTATCTCATCATCGCCACCTAAGATTACATATTCTAAGGGAGTAGCTGTTGTAGCCCAAGCGTTGTAGGCATCTCTGATAAAATTCTTAATTTTGGCAGGATTATCAACCCCATTATAATTTGGATAAATCTCTTCAGTTGTAGCAATCATGGTTGAAGTGCCCTGACTGATTTTCCAATTTGCATACTCTTGAACAGTCTCCACTAAACTATTATTTGTGATAATAATCATCTGGTGGGGAGTAGTTAAATCGATGTTTCGGGAAGAATTATGGGCTATAGGGCGATAAGAGGAAGACTCTTCACTATTAAGAATAGGACGAGTAAACTTGTTGCTAACCTTAGAGAAATCAATAATTTGAGTTTGAGCTAACTCTGAAGAAGCTTTAGTTGTGATTAGAATTTCAGCAATATCTGAATAACTAAGGATTTTTGATATCGGATTATATTTATAAGGATAGATATTAATAATTGCTAAAGAATAGCCATTTATTTGTTGAATGCCCAAATACTTATAATCTTGATAAGGATAGGCTTGATTTTTGCTATAAATCTCTTCATTAGGTGAAGTTACTTCAAAGTCAGGTTTACTTATAGGTTTTTGCTGTTGAGTATGTTCAACAAGCATGTTGCTTCTCAAAACCTTAGCTGATGAAAGAATTATCTCTATTGATTCAATCTCTTCTCCTTGAGGTAATAGAACTTTTGCCGGATAGAATGGCAATAGAGGAGCTCCAGCTTCCTGTAATAGTGGTAAATCTTTAGTGAATCTGTTACCTTTTAATTGAGGTCTCTCCATCTCCACAGTTAGCTTAATACTTGCCATTAGTGCCATTATAGACACTAACATAGTGAAAATTATCACAAGTTTTTTCATTAATTTATCCTTCCCTTTTAATTAATTTTTTTTCTTTTGCTAGTTTATACAAATACTATTTTGAGTAAAGTAAATTCTGATAAATTAACTATTTACCTAGTTCAAATGCATTTTAACCCGAATGGTGCAGTAGAGCTTTAGAGAAGAGTGCAGATTCTTTTAGCAAAATTCTACTGCTTTATTTGTGTTTAATTCTACTGCATTATTTGGGTTAAATATGCAAGATTTATTCCTCAGTATTCTATTGACACAAATATCACCTTCCTAAATAATTGAAAAAAACAATGGAGTAAGAGCAATGAAGGGAAATAAAATAGAAAAAGACAGCCCTATGGCTTTAAAAAAGAAGAATAAGCGAGAGAGACTTATCAATGCAGCTATAAAATTATTGTCTGAAAAAGGTTATGCCAATACTAAGATAAAAGATATTGCTAGCGAAGCTAAGGTAGCTGATGGAACAGTATATTCCTATTTTTCTTCAAAAGAAGATTTGATGATGAAAGCTCTTACTGAAAGCTTACATAACAAATTAATCGAAGTTAAACAGATTACTTCTCAAGAAACAGATGTAAGAACTAAAATTCTAAAATTCTTCGATATTCATGCCATTGTATTCACTCAAAATCCGCATATTGCTAAATTCTTAATCGAAGATATTAGGCAGATTAAAGAATATTATGATAAATATCCTAGTTTTTCTATCTTTGATGAGTATCGAGAATATATGAAAGAGATTTTTAACGAAGGAATCCAAAAGGGGATGTTTCGTAATGTCTCAGCAGAAGCCTTCGGACTTACAGTTATCGGTGCTATGGATTTTGTGTTGACTCAGTGGGTTTTAAAAAAACAGAACTTTGATTTACGCAACATGGTTCTTAAAATTATTGATCTGATTCATTATGGTTCAGGCAAGGAAAATGAATAAGATTATTCCAGTTAATGCCTCTGTTACTCTTTTTCAGGCCAAGAGTTCCCTGCTAAATGCGACTGTGGTTGAAAACAATGATTCATTATTAGTTATTGATACGCTGTTACTTCCTAAAGACAGTAAAGAACTATATGAGTTTTGTTTGACTAAAAATAAGCCTGTTAAATATATCATCAATACCCATTGGCATAGTGATCACTGCTATGGTAACAGGTTTTTTGACCACTTTAACCCCATCATTATTGCTCATAAGCTCTTTTGGAACACTATTGAAAAAGAGAAAAATATCATAGCCCCCGAGAAGGCTAATATTATCAATAAAAAGCATCTTAGATTACCCCACATTACCTTCTCTAAAGACCTGGAACTTCCTGAGTTTAATCTGGTTATCACCCACGCCCCAGGACATTCTGACGATTCAACAAGAATTTACTCGCAACTTTATGACATTTACTGGACTGGAGATAATGTCCTTAACTCTAACGATAATAGAATAGCTATCCCTTATTTTTATTGGGGCAACCCCCAAGAACTCTTATCTGAATTAAGAAGCTTAGCCAAGAAAAAACCAAACATAATTATCCCTGGTCATGGTCTGCCTTGTGATTATCATAAATTAGATAGAGATGTTAGCTATCTAGAGAATCTTTTGCTTAGTTTTTCTAAATTATCATCTTCATGCTCTAATCAAAAGTTACCTAGCCTTATAGAATGCTACCCCACCCAAGAAAATGATAGCTTTTGGGTGGAAAAGATGCACTCTCTTAACTTGGAGAGACTGGGAGGGTCTTCATTCTCTGCACCAGCATTATTGAGTTAATTCAACTAATTGAATTTTAATAGAGAAAATAATTGACTAATTTCATACCATTTGCAAACATAGTAATTACAGATATATTTATTAAAATTAAGAGGAGATAAGTATAGAATAATTGATAACCGGATATAATAATTTGTAGGGCTTTGCCAAAAGAATTTTTAAACAGGAGCAAGAATGAAAAAATATTCAACCATAACCTTATTACTGTTCTTAGTAATAACTTTAGTTGGAGAGGTAATACCTCATCCAATGATGAATAAACCGGTATCAAACAACATAGCTTTCCCTTCGGAGAAATTTCCTGTAGAGGGCAAAAATCAAAGTAAAGAGCTTCCTGAGAATGTACTTGTCTATTTAGTTCAGTTTAGCGATGTTAGCTTCGTATCAGAACCATCATACCCAGACTCTTTAGTACACGACCAAGCTTTTTTCGATAGATATATGCTTCAACTTAGTGATTATCTCTACGATGCTTCTCACCAACAATATAGCCTTAACTATCACTTTTATCCCCAAGTCATAACCCTTGATAATGAGATGTCTTATTATGGTTCTGACACTGATACCCGTCAAAGAATTGCTGAATTTGCTCAAGAAATTGTACAAAAATCAGATAATTTAATAGATTTTAATGAATGGGACACTTTCATTGTCTTCCATGCCGGAGCAGGACAAGAATCTGACATTGAAAGAATCCGTCCCGGTCTAATCTGGTCTACCTTCTTATCTCGCAGAAATCTGCAACTTGGCTTAGACCCTGAAAATAATGATTTTTTAGGGATTCCTGCAGATGGAACTCATGTAACAGATTTCGTAATTGCCCCAGAACATCAATGGCAAGACTACTTTCCTGAAGATGGAAGCCAACTGCCTTATGGTAACTTAGGAGTTTTAGCTTCCGGTTTTGGTTATGCTTTAGGATTACCAAACCTGAGTGATACTATTTCCGAGAATGGCCCTTCTGCCGGGATAGGTAATTGGGGAATAATGGGTTCCGGTGCATGGAACGCTAATGGCTATACTCCAGCCCAACTATCAGCTTGGTCTCGCTATTACCTAGGATGGGAAACTCCTATTGAAGTTTCTCTTGATACTTACAATTTAGAGATTGACCACTTTCTGGAGAAAAGCCCAACTAAACCCCAACTTTACAAAGTAAATATGTCTGAAAAAGAGTATTTCTTAATCGAGAATAGATCACAAAATCCTGATAATTCAACATTGAATGGCCAAGCTAATTTCACTTTCGCCCTGCTTCCTGAAGGTGAACAAGAGTATTATCCACTTCAAGATGGACAATGGGAGTTAGTTCCCAAATTTGATTTTATGAAGAACCGTTTAAAAGGTTGTGAATGGGATTTCTTCTTACCCGGTTATTCGGGAGGTGGTTATATGCCTGTTGATGGCTCAGGTCTTTTAATCTGGCATATAGATGAATTCATAATAGAAGAGAACTTCAATCCTGATATTGGTTTAAGCAGAGTAAATGGCGATGCTAATCATAAAGGGGTTGATTTAGAAGAAGCAGATGGTATTCAACATTTAGACTCAGTTCCAGGGACATCTATCTATAGCTATGGTGGTCCGGAAGATGCATTCCGTGCTTATAATAACACTTATATCGGATTTAGTCCTAACCCAAATACAGGTTTTATTCACCTACCTAGCGCTGAAAGTTATTACGGTGGGATTCCTTTTGAGATTTTTGACATCTCAGAGGCATCTAATACAATGACTTTCTCTGTTAACTTTAAATGGAACTTATCAACTAATTATAATGGTTTAAGTTTGATGCCTGCAATTTCCTTGGATATGAACGATAATGGAATTAATGAAATAATTTTCCCTAATGGAAATATGTTAACCATATTTGAAGAGGATGAAGTTATCGCAGAATATGGTTTAGATGATAAGCTTTTCCGCCATCAAAGTTATGATGAGATTTCCAATACCCTTTTGCTTCCAACCCAGAAAATTATCCCTTCAGCCCAGGCATTCCTGAATTATTATGATGGTGAAGAAGTAGGGAGAGTTTTTACCCAAACAGGATATAGTTGGACTTCACCTGTAGTCATTCATAAAAATGAAGATGATAACTTGTACAAATATTTCTGTGCTCTCAATGACACTAATTCAGATCAAGGTTTAATTAAGGTTATAGATAGTGATTTCAATATTCTTACCAATTTTACTATTCCCGGAAAGATGAAATCAAATCTACTTCACGAAGACCAGCTAATGGTTGTAACTAAAGATGAACATTATTACCTTAATTTTATAGACCAAGAAGATGGATTCACAGAGAGAATAGTCTTAGATATCCCGGCTGATTCCCTAATTAGCAATATCTTATATTTTGATTTCAATCCTACTTTTGAGGCTTTGGAACTACTTGTTCAAGGTCCTTATGGCTTTTATACTTTCACCAGTAGTGATAACCTTTATTCAAGAATAAGTTATCTGGAGACAGGCGTACATTCTCAAGCAGTTCCTTCTCTTGTTGATTATGACAAGAATGGTACCTGGGACTTAGTTTTAGGCCATAAAGATGGTATCAAAATCATGGCATATAATGGTGAACTTATTGATAACAACAAATTTAATGTCTATTCAACCCCTAATGATTCTCTTATCGTCTATGGTGGAGCTTACGCAGTTGATTTAGATAATAATCAAAACTACAACTTCATTGGTTCTTTTTCTCGAAACAGAAGCTCTGTCTGGGATGCCCAAGGGAGAACTCTACCAGGATTCCCTCAAGGTAATTACAGTGATGGCCGCACCTATCCTTTCTTACATATTGAAGATAATCAGCTTTTTGCTTATACAACCTTAGATAGAGGGACTATTGATCGGGCATATTTAAGAGATGTTGATAGTAATTTTAATCTAAGTAACAGGCTGACAGGCTGGTTCACTGAATATAATAATTATCACAGAAATGCAGTAGAGGAAAATAGGTTTATCCCTAACTCTTATGAGACTCAAAATGTTTTCGTTAAAGGTCAAGTGTATATCTACCCAAATCCATTTAATGCTACCATAAATGATAACTTGTATTTGAGGGCAATGGTTTCCAGAAAATGCCAAACTAAATTAGAAATCTTTTCTATCTCAGGAAAAAAGGTCTATTCTGCTATAAAAGAACTTGACCCCTATATCGGAAATATGAATAAATTCGAGATACCTTATAAAAAGTTAGCTTCTGGCGTATATTTCGCAATAATAAATGCAGAAGGTCAATATAAAAAAGTAAAATTTGCTTTAGAAAAATAGAGGAAATAAAAATGAATAAAATAAAAATAATCTTAATCGTGTTAGTTACTCTTGTTGCTTCCTTGAATGCTCTGCCTGAAAAAGCAGGAGAATATGGATTCCAGGTTCTAAATATATCATCAAGCCCAGCCATGTCAGGCATGGGAGATACCGGAGCTTTCTCTACAGATGATGCTCTCAACTTCATGAGTAATCCGGCTGCCGGACTCTTTAATAAAAGCAGAATCATTACTGTATCTCAAAACTTTTGGATAGCAGATACTGATTTAATAGCTGGTGGATATTCCATAAACAAAAGGAAATATCATTGGGGATATGCCTTCAAGCATCTAAACTACGGAACCCTTGACCAAAGAGATGAAGCAGGACAACTGATTGGAGAATATTCTCCCCTTGATTTTGTGGGTACAATCAACTATGCTTACAGATTTGGTGCTACTCACTTTATCGGAATTAATGCTAACCTCCTATATGAAAAAATACACACTGCCTCAAGTGTCGGGTTGTCCACAGATTTAGGTTATGTGTGGAATACACCTCTCAAAGATCTTAAGCTCTATACAGCATTGAAAAACTTAGGCACCACTTCTAAAATGGATAAAGAAAACATCGATTTACCTATTACTTATGAAATCGGCCTGGCTAAAGAGTTTATCTCCAGATATTATGACTTAGCCTTTGATGTCCAAGCTCATAAAGCTCAAGATACTGACTTTGCCTACAACTTCGGAGTCCAACTCAAAACCTTTGAAATCCTTTATCTTAGATCAGGATATAAAGAGAATAATGACTCCAATGAATTCTCTTATGGCGTCGGAATTGATTTTGACTCCTTTAACGTTGATTATGCCTATCTTCCAATGACTAATGGCTTTGATAATGTTCATAAGATAAGTCTGTCATACAAATTTTAAGGATAATTTCTATGAAAAAGGTACTTCTTCTAATAACTTTTCTCTCTATGATTATCGCAAGCTCTGCCTTGACTCATTCTCCAAGAGAGATAATCGTTAAACTTGCAGATTCTCGAGCTAGCTTAGACCTCGAAACTCTTCCCCTGCTTAGTAGCTGGATTAAAGAATATGGCCTTACTAAAATTACCCCGGTAACTGCAAAAAACAGTAACCAATTCTATGTGATTGAAACTGTTAAAGATATACCTATTTCAGAAATTGAAGCTAAAAAGAATCATTTCCCCCAAATTGAATATATTCAACCTAACTACCTTAATGTTTTTCATAACTATACCAATGACCCTTATTTCTATCAACAACAACACGACTTATGCCAAATCCCTCAAGCTTGGTCCTATACAACCGGAGATGAAGACATAATTATTGCAGTTGTTGATTCAGGAATCTTGTTTGAGCATCCTGACTTAGAAAATGTTGTTTTTATTAATGAGAATGAGACCCCTGATTCAGGTAATGATGATGATGGGAATAGTTATGTTGATGATTGGCGAGGCTGGGACTTTACTGATGCACCTACTCTTCATAACATTGCCTTGGGTGATTATACTGTAAGAGATAATGATGCCTCAGATGAAAACTACCACGGAACCCATGTTAGCGGGATTATTGGAGCTGAAGTTAATAATAATCAAGGAATTGCCGGTGTCATGTGGAAAACTAGATTGCTTGCTATAAGAGCAGGGTTTAGGACCACAGCCGGAGGTGGATATTTACAGGATGATGATGTTTCTGCTGCAATAATTTATGCTACTGATATGGGGGCTGATATTATTAATATGAGTTGGGGGTCGTCATACTACTCACCTATTATTGCTGATGCCTGCCAATACGCTTATGATAGAGGGGTTATTTTAGTTGCTTCTTCGGGTAATGACCCTGGTCCACATATCAGCTATCCCGCCAAGTTATCAACAGTTATTTCTGTTGGTTCGGTAGATAGAGCCAAGACTCTTTCCAGTTTTTCCAGTTATGGTCCTGAGTTGGATATCGTAGCTCCGGGTTCTCAAATTATAAGTACATATAGTATAGAAGATGGTAATGATGGTTACTCTGAATTATCGGGTACCTCAATGGCAGCTCCTTATGCTGCAGGGATTATTGGATTACTGCTAGCACAACGCCCGGGGACTTCTTTTGATGAGCTCAAAACTATGCTCTATTCAACTGCTGAATATCTTCCTCTCAATAGTATTGAATCAAGTGGTTTTAATCAGCAATATGGCTACGGTTTAATTAATGCTTATAATTTACTTAGCACTTATGCTTCTCCTTTTATATCTATTACTTACCCTTATGAAGAGATGGGATTGAGTAGAACTTTTGATATAGAGGGTAAAATAGAGATTGATGATTTCTTCAGATACTCGGTTACTTATTCTCCAGGCAATGAAACTGAGAACTTAATTTGGAAAGATTGTTATACCCACAGTCAGAACCCCACATTTGTCAACAGTAATGAACTAGAGATTCCTTACTCTGGCCATTTGCACCAATTTAGAGTTGACCCTGAGTTACCGGATGGAAATTATAGAATTAGGCTTTCCGTCCAGAATAACAGTGGTAAAACTTATAACATCTTACGAAATGTCTATATAGATAAATCCCTACCCTATCAAAAGAGTGATGTTGAATTAATAACACGTTATAAATCAAACAGCAAAAAACACTATTTAAAATGTCATTTCAATGAAAGTGTTGATATTCAAGCTAGGATTTATGATAGCAATAATCAAGAGTTTAATGCTTTTAGTTCGATAGCAGACACTTTGTTATTCATTCCTTTACCTGATCATATAAGTAGTGGTTTGATTAGTGTAGAGATTGACGCTCAAAATAGATCTGGTTTAACTTATAATTCTGGCTTAATTGCCAATGTTGGAGAGATTGATAACACTTCAACTCCTATTAACCATTTTGAAGTTACACCATTGTTTAGTAGTGAACTCATTCCTACTAAGAAGTTCCTTGATTTTGATGGAAATGGTAAGAATGAATTCATTGCCATGGATATTGAAAATGGTACTTTTGGCAGAGTTGCTATCTATGAAAGAGGAGATACAGGATTCGAAATAAAGCACCAGTTTACGGATAAGTTCCGTCCTCTAGATATTGGAGACTCCAATAATTCAGGTTATGAGGTTATCGGACTCAATCTCGAAACTCTCTATATCTATGAGACTTTTGAAGGTAATGATTATCCTCTGAACTCATACATCCAATCTATTAATAATGCTTCAGGAGCTATCTTTGCTGATTATAATAATAATGGGCGTGATGACCTTATTTGTGTTATTAATGAGCCTGCTCAAACAGTTGTTAAAATATATCAAAGACAATTAAACCAATTTGTTGAAAGAGAAAGATTAGTTAATACCTCAACTACTTTTGCCAGAAATACTTTTGTTCCTTGGGTTAAGTTAGCTAATCTTGATGGTGATAACTATCCTGATATTCTTACTGCTGATACTGACGGTGATGTGATGATTTATGAAATTAATGATAATGTTGAGAATAATCTTGTGTGGTCTGATAGAATAGGAGTACGCAATGCTTATTACTTAGATTATGGAGACTTCACAGGAGATGGAGCAAATGAGTTTATTGTAGGTGGCTATGTAGAAAGCTTAGAGAATATGGATAACTCATATTTTGAGTTTTATCTTTATAAGTCAAACGGCAATAATTCTTATCAAGTGATTGATACTATAGCTTTTGATAATGTGGATAAAAACAATTCATTAGTTATTTATGATCTTGATGGTGATGGAAAAGATGAGATTTATCTATCACTTACTCCCTTCCTCTACAAGGTTGAGTATATAAATGGGAAATTAACTCCCACAGCTGTTCACAACTCATTTAACTCATTTCAAATTTCTTTCTATCAAGAAGATGAAAATTCTCAAGCTCTTTTGTTATGTAATCAGTTAATCGATGGAGAGCCACAAAGCGTTTTCTTAACTGCTCGTGATTTCCATAATGAACCTGAAACACCAAATAACTTCTCTGCTCTTCCTCTTGATGAGCATAGTGCCAAGCTGACTTGGGATTCTGATGCTACTGCTTCTTATAAGATTTATCGTCAACATGCCGGAGTGCAGGAGATGATCTCTACTACCTCGAGTAACAGCTTCATAGATGATAATTTAATCACTAATGATGAGTATAGATATGCTATCAGTTGCTATGATTCAACTTTCCAAAACTCTGAGAGTTTCTTAACTCCTTGGATTACAGTAATTCCCAATCAGCAACCTGAAATAGTTAATGTAAGAAAAATAGGTGATTTTAATATTGAAGTTACCTTTAATGTCCCACTAGCAAACGAGATGATTAGTATTGGACACTATTCGCTTAGTGATAACATAGGTAATCCTCATTCTGTTATCTTAGATAGTCATTTTAAGAGAGCTATCCTTCGTTTAAGAGAGAAGTTAACAGAGGATGAGTATACTTTGACCTGCTATGATATAATGTCGCGTAATAATATCTTAGCTCAAACATTAACTGCTTCATTTGAAAACTTAGAAGATGTAGTAGCACCTACAGTTGAGATTATTGACATCATTAATCGCAACATCGTTAAGCTCACCTTCTCTGAAGAGGTTTTTGCTGAAGATTTCCAGACAATAACTATTAACAACTTCAGCTTAAAAACACCGCCAAATGATATAACAACAAGTCTTCAGGATGTTTCTCATAACTATAACGAAGTAATTGTAACTTTTTCTCATGAACTTCAATATGGAAACTATCCTTACAAATTAATTATTAACAATATTATCGATAGTAATGCAAATAAGATACTTCCCCAGTTAAGCACTATTCATTTCAGCTTGACAGATATTACTGATTTATCAAAGTTGGTAGTATATCCCAATCCTGCTTATCCTAGGAATGGCGATAATGAGATTAACTTCACCAATTTCCCTTTAAACTCAAAAGGTAATATCTCAATTTATAATAAGGCCGGAGACTTGATTTTCACTGAAAATATTGGTCCTTTCTATGGTTATGATAACTTTAGTTGGAAATTAAAAAACAAAAGTGGACAGAAAGTCTCATCCGGAGTTTACTTCTATGTAATCAATATGGGGGGAGCTGAGAAGAAAGGGAAAATTGCAGTATTAAATTAGAATAGGAGATTAGAATGATATCATTAGACTGGAAAGAGAGATTATTAAAAGATGCAGAAGATTTCTGTAAACATAAATTACCTGTGAAAGACTATCGTTTTGATGTAATATACAATGCTTATCCTGCCAGAGAAGGGCATAATATACCAAACGAAGTTTTAACATTAGTGGCTAAGGAAATAGCATTATGTCTTGAGAAAGACCATAATAAACATAGTGCCTTCTTGGATTATTTATGGTATGAAGGCTTGGCAAATGGCAAGTTTATTGCCTGTATTATTTTAAATAGGTTTTATCCTAAAGATAAAGAGAAATACTTTGCTAAGATGTTGGAGTTTATCGATGATGCTAAAGACCAACATGAGCAAAGCTTAATTATCGATAAGGTCTTTTTCCCACTTTTAAAGAAGTATCCGGACAAATACTTACCAACTGCCTATAAGTGGACTACAAGTGGAGATATTGACTTAGAGATGTTAGCATTGAAGACCTTGACTAAGCTCTGTAAGGCCAAGCATGAACTCACAAAACCTATACTTAGACATCTTGAGAATAAGTGGGCTTATGCTCCACACGAGCTACTTAAAGGGCTCTCATTATTCTTTAAAGAAGTAGCAAAGATAGATAAAGAGCTTTATCTTGATACTTTTGATTTTTATGATAACAGTCGTGATCCTAATGTTGTTGAGGTTCTTTCAGCTTCTATTAGTTTTTACGATAAAAATATTGAGAAAATTGTTGAAGAATGGACAAAAAGTGGAAATGCCCGGTTAAAGAAATGCGCACTTAACGGGTATAAGCACTTGATGAGAATTAAAAATAGAGGATAAAATATGAGTTATATTACTCCTTATGGAATGCAACAAATTCAAAGAAGAATTAATGAATTATTAACTGAACGTCCTGATGTATTAAAAGCTATCTCTATCGCTCGCGAGATGGGTGATTTGAGTGAGAATGCTGAATATAAATCTGCTAAAGAGAGACAGAGAGAAATTGATAACGAAGTTACTTATCTAAAGATCAAGAGCTCAAAATTGAAAGTTTTAGACCCAACAACTATAGCGAAAGATAAGGTTAGGTTTGGAGCAATAATTGAAGCACAAGAAATTGGTTCAGATGAGATAATTACTTATTATTTAGTGGGTAGTGATGAAGTAAACTTTCCAGAGAATGATTACACTAAGATATCTGTTGAATCCCCAATAGGAAAAGGCTTTATCGGAAAAGCAGTTAATGATATTGCTCTTGTTAAAGCTCCTAAGGGTGAGAGAAAGTTTAAGATTTTATCAATAAAATAGTGAAATATAAAAGAGGTAAAGATGAAAAAAGAGAAAAAACTTATTAGCTATAGTCGTAAGAATTTCTGGAAAACAGCTGATAGCAAAGATGTTAAAGCTGCTCATGAATTTTCCCAAGATTATATTGATTTCTTGAATAAGTGTAAAAATGTACGTGAAACAGTTGCTTATACAGAAGCAATCCTCAAAGCTAATGGCTTTAAAGAAGTATTAGCTAACAAAACAAGTAAAAAAGTATATTCTATATTTCGTGGCAAAACATTGGCTTTAGCTATCATAGGTAAAAAGCCGGTTTCAGAAGGTGTTAATATTGTAGCTGCTCATATTGATGCTCCTAAGATAGATTTAAAACAAAACCCTCTCTACGAAGATAGTGGCTGTGCTTTAGGTATGGCAAAGACTCATTATTATGGTGGGATTAAGAAGTATCAATGGGTCTCTACCCCATTAGCTATCCATGGTATAGTAGTTGATAAAACAGGAAAAATCATTACTGTAACTATCGGTGAAGATGAAACTGACCCGGTTTTTATCATTCCTGACTTACTTCCTCATCTTGCCAGGAACGTACAAGCTCCTAAAAAGATTGGCGAAGCAATTTCTGCAGATAATTTAAATCTTGTTATCAGTTCTATTCCTGTGGCAGATAAAGATCAAAAAGAGGCTATTAAATATCATGTATTAGAGCTTCTTAATGAAAAATATGGGATTGATGAAGAGGACTTACTTTCAGCAGAATTAGAGTTAGTTCCTGCCGGTAAAGCTAGAGAAATGGGCTTAGACCGTTCCATGGTTATGGGATATGGCCAAGATGATAGAATCTGTGCTTATGCCGGACTAAAAGCCTTAGTTGAGCTGGCTCCTAAGGATTTAGAAAGAACTTCCATAGTCTATTTTAGTGATAAGGAAGAAGTAGGTTCAGATAGTAATACCGGGGCAAAATCAATCTTCATATCTGATTTTATCGGTGATGTTTTAAAGCAAAACGGAGAAGATTGTGGTAGCTATAACCTCAGAAAAACTCTCATGAAATCTAAAGTACTTTCTGCAGATGTAAATGCTCCAATGAACCCTAACTACCCAAGTGTCCATGAAAAGCTTAATGCTCCTGTCTTAGGTCATGGTGTTACTCTGTTGAAATATACAGGTGCCGGTGGAAAAGGTGGAAGTAATGATGCTAATGCAGAATTCAATGCTGAAGTAATCAGAATTTTCAATGATGCCAAAGTTATCTGGCAAACAGGCACCCTTGGTAAAGTGGATGAGGGTGGCGGAGGAACAATTGCTAAGTTCTTAGCTGAATTTGGTGCTGAAGTAATTGATTGCGGACCTAGTCTTTTAGGTATGCATTCACTTTATGAAATAGTAAGTAAAGCTGATTTATATAGCACTTATAAAGGATATAAAGCATTTATGCTTAAGGCATAATTGTTAACATAATTCAGGTGGTAGTAGGATTATTACCACCTGTTTCTAAATATAATGAAATATATTAATCTTAGCTTATTTCTTCTTTTAATTACTCTAGTAGGGTGTTCACAAACTAGTAATCTGCCTACTGAACAAGCAGGGGACCTTGATTTGGAGATAAACCAAGTTCAAGAGACTGGTCCTGTTCAAGCAGATAGTAGCTTAGTTTTTAAGATTAGTGAATTAGAAGATACAATTCTCTTTTTAGAGAAAAAAATCAACTTATTAGAAGAGAAACTTGATTTTTATTCAAACAGAACTGAAAATATTTTAGATATTATATCAGATAATAATAGAATGATTAATGAACTTCAGGGAACAAAGAACAAAAGTAAAACTCCTGTTCAAGCGAAACCAACTCCACAAGCCCCTAAAGAACAAACACCTCAGGCTGTCTATGACCAAGCTCGAAATTACTATGTGAAAAATGATTTTACATCTGCTAAAGGAAAATTTACTGAATTCATAAACAAGTTTCCTAACCATGAATTAGTCATAAACTGCCGGTATTGGTTAGCTGAAATTGATTATGATCAAGAGAAGTATGCGGAAGCAATTAAGAAGTTTCAAGTAATCTCCGCCAATTCAGTAAACCCGGAAAAAGCAGTCGATAGTCTCTTTAAAATTGCTTTGATTAATAAAATAATAGGTAACTATGATTTAGCCATGACTCAAGCAAGAGCTATTAACACTAACTATCCCAACTACATCAGGATTAATAAAGTAAAGGCTTTGATTAAGGATTTAAAATAATGCGAAAAATATTTATAACTTTCTTCTTACTATGTTCTTCTTTTCTTTTTGCCAGAACTGTTTTCCAAGCAGAAATAGTAGACTCTCTGATATCGCAGTTAGAAAATCACCTTAAAAGCAATGAGAGCTATTATTTGATTACTTCTGAAAATGAGCATTTGGATAGATATTTTAAGCAAAAGATGCTGGAACTTGGGGTTAATATTTATCTAGATAAAGCTATGGCTTCTAAATCAATTCAATCCACCCTGACAAGTGAAATCTCTTTTAACTCGAAGAGAACTCTCTTTTTCAATCGCCAAATTAAAGAAGAAAATTATTTTGCTCAAGCCCTCATCATTGATAATAAATCATCAAAGATTGAACAAGAGCTAAATTTCAATAAAATCCAAGCATCTCCTATCCCTGATGGTAACATATCCATCTGGAAGCCTGCCCTAATCTCTTTGATAGCAGGGACCCTAATCTACTCTTTATGGTCAATAGAGTAATTAAACATGAAAGAAATTACTGAATAGAGGATAAAAATGAAAAAGTTAATTTTATTAATCGCACTTATAGGCTTACTTACAGCTTGTAGTAATAACCTGTATGAGAACAAATCTGAAACAGAAAGATTTGAGATAGCCAATAATTATTTTAATCAAGGGAAGTATCGTAAAGCAATCCCTATCTTTGAATCAATTGTAAGCTACAAAACTTCTGGTATCACTACTAATGCTCAGGCAAAACTGGCAGAGAGTTATTACCTCATGGGTCAATATGAGAATGCCAGATTAGAATACCAATTCTTGATGCGCTACTCTTCAAATATGGCTGACTTAGAAATTGCCTATTTTAGAATTGGTGAATGCTACTGGAAGGTATCCGAACCTGCCAGTTATACTCAAGATGAAACAAAAGCAGCTATTTCTTCTCTGGAAGAATATTTAACCAGATATCCTACCGGTAAATATCGTTCTGAAGCTCTTGAGATTATTAAAGAAGCCGAATTAAAGTTATTAGAAAAATCTTATCTTAATGGTTATACCTATTATATGCTATCTGATTATCCGGCTGCCCTTCTCTATTTCAGTGATGTTTTAGCCACAGGTTCTGTAAGCGAAATTGATATGAAAAGTGCCTATTATAGTGCCAAGATTTATTACGAACAAGGCGATATGGATAGAGCTAACTCTTTTAAAGAGTATCTCAAGCTCTCCTATCCTGATGAGAAACTCACTGAAAAAATCATCAAGAAACTTAAATAATGTTTGATTTTGCTATTTTGGGTGGGGCTTTTAACCCCATCCATAATGGTCATTTATACATAGCAAAGGAGGTCATTAAACAAGAGATTGCACGAAAAGTAATCTTTATGCCTAATGGTAATCACCCCTTAAAAAAAACCTCTTTATTACTCCCTTATGAACAACGCTATCATTTAGTAGATTTAGCTCTGCAAAACCAATCTTTCTTCAAGATTAGCAATTTAGACTCCCCTCAATACGGAGTAAATTATACTTATAATTTGATTCAAAGAATCAGCAAAGATACTCCCCTCTCTAAATTTACTTTTTTAATAGGTTATGATAATGCCCTTAATTTCTCTCAGTGGTATCAGCCTGAATGGTTACTGGAAAACGTTAACTTCACTGTTGTAAGCAGAACGACTTCCACCCCTGATGCTAATTACTTAGATAAAAGATTTAGACTACTAAAAATATCCCCCTATGACATATCTTCTTCAGAAATTAGAGATAAATTAGAGAAAGGTCAAGACATTTCCGGACTTGTTCCTCCTCAAATATTAGCCCACTTGCTTCAATATTGGAGAGAATTATTATAGCTCCAGAGGTGCGACATCTTTCACTGGGAGCGCCAGCATCCTGCTAGCAAACTGGGAACGCCAGCATCCTGCTGGCAAACGATATGTAAACCTCTTCTGCCGGACCGCGGGCACCCTTGCCCGCAAGGCTGTTGAAAACAGCCTTTTATTGAAAATCCCCTTCGGGGAGAATTTAACACCCCGTCATCTTCGATGCCACCCCTCTTGGAAACATTTGCTAGAGCAAATGAAGAGGGGATTGAAGAGGTCCCCGTTATCGAACGATACTCTCCTTTTTTTTAACACCCCGTCATCTTCGATGCCATCATACTTCGCTAAAGCTTCGTATGATGTACCCCTCTTGGAAACATTTGCTAGAGCAAATGAAGAGGGGATTGAAGAAGTCCCCGTTATCGAACGATACTCTCTTTTTTTTTAACCCCCCTGTATTCTCCTAAGCTCCTCTAGAGCTTAGTTGATAATAAACTAGCGTATTTTTTGAATCAATCTATCTTTCCACCAGGCATCTGGTATTTTCAAACGCTCTGTCATATTAGACGTTGGGAAGTAGTATCTGATAATCTGTTCTTTTACCTTGTCTAATTCACCCTCAAGCACATGAATTTTCCCACTTAGAAGATCACTTAAAAATTTAAAAAACTGCTCAGCTTCTTCAACAGTTACCACTTTTATATAGATACAATCCTTATCTTCAAACTTCTTGATATTATTATTTATGGAGAAATCTACAAGAATAGGCTTAACCCAAGTGGAGTCAATTCTGCTGTTAATATCATTGAGTTTTTCTGTAGAATTAATCAGAAAGATCCCGTAATCGAAGAGAAGTGGTGATTGACTAAGGTGGACAGGAATAAGTTTATCATCTTTATCGACGACAAAAGTAGCATCGTAAGAGCTGTTATTAAAGAAAGCTTGACTAATGGAAGAGAAATAGTCTTGAGTTATAATCTCTTCAGTTGTTGAATAGATAAAGAGATTATAGGGCTGGGGTCTTTTCGTGTTTTTGATAATCCTCATAGCAGGAATTATATGTTCTACATCTTTAGGTTCGTTATCATGGTAAATTCGGCTTGGGATATGGTGGACTTGGACTTGATATTTGTTAGGAATAGCATTATTGATGTTCTGGGAAGCTATGGAGACTAATCCGTCATTATAATACAAGTCGTTATAAAGAGTAGTTATCTCTACATCCAAAGGGTTAGTTGACTTAAAAGATTTAAGCTTTTCCATTTGCAGGATTTGATGCACAAATTGCTCATCTCCGGAAAGTGCTTCAATCTCCTCTGGTGTATTTATCGCACTAAAGATACACAAAGTTTTAACATCTTCAGGAAAAGCTCTCTGATTTAATTCAGTAAGTTCAGCACTATCCGGGGCTAAAGCGGGAGTAACATTTCTTCTCTTCTCTTTCCATATTCGCGAGATTCCTGTTAAAAGATTGTCAGGTCTTTTAAACACTCCTGTCAATATCCCAAGTAAGCCTGTCAAGGTAGTATCTGAATTACCCAGATATGAACCCAGGTTGGGAGTTCCTATCGTTACTAATCCCGAGATTTTACGATTAGGATTAGAGGTAAGATAAGATCTGGCAGCTAAACCACCCATAGAGTGGGCAACTAAGTAATAATTCGTTTCTTGATTAGGAAATAACTCTAATACATTCCTAATTTGTAGGGCTTGTTGCCGGAAATCATGCTGAAATCCCGAGGCAAAATTAATTGTAAAAACTAGGTTATCTGCATCAAGTATTTCTTCCAGTTCTTTATCAAACTCCGGGCTTATTAAAAACTTATTACTTGTGAAAAAATCTTCTGTTACAAAGAAATTTCCACCATAAGAAAACTCACTCTTCTTGAACTCTTTTGAGTTAAGAAAATAATCCCAGTGATAGTTAGAGCTGTAAAGTCCGTGTAAGAGAAAATAGATATTTTTCTCAGAAGCCCTAAGTCCAAAGCTAAGAAATAAAGATAAAAGAATTAACCCTTTAACTTTCACTCTACTTCCGGTCTGGCTTGCATTTTCCCGGCTTATTTACTGGCAATAAGGTCTCTGGTTAAAAGAGGAGTTATTGAATGAAAAGCTGTGATCAATTCTTCCAGTTTATCACGATATAAGTCCCCTGTCCATTCATTCATAAAGGTCTTTTTAAACTCTATGGAAAGAGAGAAAACTTCTCCAGGAAACTGCTTATGCAAATGCCTTGACATTGAACCCCCAGGGAATTTAACATTGATTCTACAATCCAATTTCTCTCCTTCATAAATGTTCTCTTGAAACTTTTTCTGAATTTTTTCAATCGACGCCATATAAGCAGGAGGCATATTAGTAGTGCCTAAGATTATTTGAGGATTCTTCTCAATATCATCATAGGGTTGACCTAAACCCAAGCGATGATGGTTATAGGAATGAACATCAAGCACAATAGCATATCCAAAACTTGCAATAGTCTCAAAGATTACAGCATCCAAGCGTCTATAAAAATTATCATATTCAGTAAGTGACTGGTCTATCTCTGCTTGACTAAGAGGTTTTTTCCAGACTTCTAAACCCCAACAATCTTCTGGGATTTGATAAACAGCCCTCTCGCGTGGTCTATTTACATCAATCTCAAACCGTGAAGTATTAACAACTATTCTATTCTCAAAAGAACGAATGATGCTGTTAGTATAAGGGTCTTCTTCCCGCTTACGATCACTATCACTAATTACTAAATTCTCCCTAAGTTCCGGCCTGATATAATGACCATTATGAATTGCTGTGGCAATAATGGGAGAAGTAAAACGCATTTCAAACAAGGCATTAAACATCTATTCCCCCTCTATCAACTTGAGATATTGCTCTGCACAAGCCTTAGCCATTCTCCTTATTTTACCAATATAATTAGCACGCTCTGTCACTGATATAACCCCACGAGCATCTAATAAATTAAAATTATGTGAACATTTTAATAGATAATCATAAGCAGGATAAACTAATTTCTTGCCAACTAAGCGATGACACTCTGCTTCAAACTCACTAAAGCCCTTAAACATAACATCAACATTAGCTTCATCAAAGTTAAAATGTGAATATTCAAACTCCCTTTGAAAAAAGATTTCACCATAAGTTGTAGTATCACTCCATTTTAACTCACGATAATCTTCAACCCCTTGAATATACATAGCTAATCTCTCTAATCCATAAGTTAATTCAACGCTTATTGGAAAGACATCAAGTCCCCCAACTTGCTGAAAATATGTGAACTGGCTAATTTCCATACCATCTAACCACACTTCCCATCCTAATCCCCACGCCCCTAAAGTCGGAGACTCCCAATCATCCTCTACAAAGCGAATATCATGCTTCTCTATCTCTATTCCTATTGCCTGTAAACTCTTTAAATAAAGCCCTTGAATCTCATCAGGAGAAGGCTTAATCACAACCTGAAATTGGTAATAATGCTGAAATCTGTTGGGATTCTCCCCATAACGACCATCCTTAGGACGACGACATGGCTGAGCATAAGCTACCCTCTTCTCCTTACTCCCTAAGGACCCAAAAAAAGTCTCAGGATGAAATGTCCCTGCACCCATCTCTACATCATAAGGCTGAACAATATTACAACCCTGATTAGCCCAGTAATGCTGTAAAGTCAATATTATATCTTGGAAATTCATGATTTCTCCTACTATTTTTTATTCTCTTTTTTAAAACTGCTAATTAAATAAATTTGTCAAGGTCATTTTTTTTAAAGTGGATTTAACTTCTTTATTAATGGGACACAAGCCTCTTCTGTCAGACGATGGACCTTCTGAGCAAGGGGATATGGACTGGGGGCATCTTGCCGCCAGATTCACCAAGCCGAATGGCTAGCTTGTGGAAGCAAGGGTGCTTCCACTCCATACCACTTGCCTCCAGAATCTAACCACGCTGTCAATCTCCTGCTAGCTGAAGCGAGAGGATATGGACTGGGGGGCATCTTGCCGCCAGATTCACCAAGCCGAATGGCTTGCTTGTGGAAGCAAGGGTGCTTCCACTCCATACCACTTGCCTCCAGAATCTAACCACGCTGTCAATCTCCTGCTAACTGAAGCGAGGCGATATGGACTGGGGGGCATCTTGCCGCCAGATTCACCAAGCCGAATGGCTTGCTTGTGGAAGCAAGGGTGCTTCCACTCCATGCCACTTGTCGCCAGAATGTAACCAAGCTACAAATCTCCTGCTAGCTGAAGCGAAGGGGATATGGACTGGGGCCACCCTTGGCGCCAGGTCTACAAGCTTTTCCAAGCTTGGTTGTGGAAGCGGGACGCTTCCACTCCATACCACTTGTCGCCAGAATCTAACCAATCTATCAATCTCCTGCTAGCTGAAGCCAGGGGATATGGACTGGGGCCACCCTTGGCGCCAGATTCTACAAGCTTTTCCAAGCTTGGTTGTGGAAGCAAGGGTGCTTCCACTCCATGCCACTTGTC
>JAEKNW010000016.1 GCA_016838885.1 Candidatus Cloacimonadota bacterium | reverse complement strand
AGACTATGGAAAATTGTATTGGATGACGACTATTACTATGAGTTAACCTATGATAATCAAGGTAGAATCGAAGAAATATCGGTAAATACAACATCATTAATGAGTTATACATATGAAATGGATGGTACATTTTATACAGATAGATTGTCTGAACAGACATATGGGAATGGAGATGTACTGAAATTCACATATAATGACAAGGATCAAATCGAGAATATCCAATTTAAAGAGTACGGAGGATCTTATGTAACTCGATTCTCATATGAGTACGATGATTTTGGTCGAATCGCAGTGTATAATACATTTGAAAGCGGCTCAATTGTAGCTAGTGAATATTATACTTACAACTCGAGTGGTAACTTAATTCAAGCTGTTGATGAAGAAGGAAATATTATAAAGTATATCTATGATGATTCAGGGAATTTAACCTCATTATATTTTGAAATCGATGGTAATGCAGCAACTACTAATTACTCTTATAATGAATGTTTTGAGTACAGTGGTGATGTATGTATCCAAACGTCTAGCTTGTATGACAACACAGAATATACTACACAATCTAGTATTGATGTATTAAAGGATTATCATTATGAACAAGATGCTTTATATCGCCTTGAATATATCAATATGACTTGGAGTACATTTAGTCTCCAACAAAACTTTGTTTACTCAGGAAACACAACAAGAATTTATGAGATTACATATGAAATTAATGATAGTGGGTTAGTTGATTATAAGTATAAATACTTCTATGATTCATTAGGAAATATAACAAAAGAATACTATTATGAAGGTACATCTTTAAAATTATACCGAAGTTATGAGTATGATGATTTGAACCAATTAATAGTAGAAGATAGTAGAGATTATAATGTAACTAGTTCAAGCACATTGACAGATACAAATTATACGAAATATTATTATTATGATTCTAGAGGTAATAGAACAGATGTCAAAACGTTCTTGTATGGTCAAAATGATACAATAACTTATTCAGTTCCAGCATACTACGAGAATAGTAGTGGTTATTATGATTTACAAATGCGCTATAACAGTACAAATTTTTATGATGACATGTATGAGCTGGACCTAGGTGAAAGCCCATCACTTACATTTTCTTACTATGACTTAGACAACCAAATTTTTGTTAGTGGTTTAACAACAACACTGACTTACTCAAATTTAGATGTGAATGAAGAAGGATATTATTATAGCAGATATACAGCTACTGATAATTTCCTATATGAAATTGAGTTTAAAATAGTGTATAAAGTAGGGAATCCAGTTGATGGAGATAGAGTTCCTCAAGAACATATCCATTATAATTACAGCTCTGATTGGGAAGACCAATTATTAAGCTATGGTGAAATAGATTATATTAATGGAGTTGCTCAAACAGAAGTAACAGTTCAAGAATATACTTATGATAGTCAAGGGAATCCTACTGAAATAACTAATTTTATTTATAACGGAGTAACATATGATCGAGCATATCTGTCTTGGTCGGGAAGAGAATTATCCACAATCACTATTATGCAAGGGTTTTCAACGCCTTTATATCGAATTAGCTACAAATATAATGATCAAGGGTATAGGACACAGAAAGCTTTTTACACTTATTCTGGGTATACTCCAGTTTTAACACAAACTATTGATTATGAGTTAATAGATGACAAAGTTGTATACGAAACTGATGGAGTTTATGGTATACTGTTCACATATGATTATGATGGAACATTAATCAGTTTTAATTATGATTCTGATATTACTGACCAAAACAGTGGAGATGAATACTTCTATATTCGTAATCAAATGGGAGATATTACTCATTTAGCAACAGAAGATGGTACTGTAGTTGTGCATTATATTTATGATGCATATGGGAATATTGTTGATACAGATATCGAGCCAGGTTATAGCAATGTTGCTGAAATTAA
>JAEKNW010000015.1 GCA_016838885.1 Candidatus Cloacimonadota bacterium | reverse complement strand
CTGTCCTTTGATGTTATATATTGACAAGCTAACTTTTCCACTTTGAGGATTATGGAAACTAATTGTTGTCTCTGGATTAAAGGGATTTGGGTAGTTATTAATTGTCAAGGAATTTATCATATCAACATTATCATCTTGGCTATTATTATTTACACCTAATGTAACTCTATAATAATCAATATTACTTTTAACTACACAATGGGTAGGTTCAAAGTTATTGGATATTTGATTAAATAGATTAAAATCTACTTTTTCCATTTTCCGAGAATTGTCCCATGTTCTCAACTCCAATTCTGCTCCATCAGGGACTTCAGATAGATAACCTTGAATCATGACTATGTCATTTTCAACAACTGCAGCTCCTTTGCATTCATCATTAGCATAGATCGCTACTTCTTTAATACCTAAAGTTGAATCAATTTCAACAAAGATAGGTGTATAATCAGCTTCTTCCTCATATTGAAAATTAGTTGTTTTAGAAGTAGAATAAGCTCTAGATTGGCTTGATAGAATCCATTGAAAGTATTCATTATCAGGATTAGTTGAAGCAAATCTCTTCACATTGATCATGTCTCCATAACTTATACTTGGTTCAACTCCACCTATTCCAATTGCCACTATCCAAGGATCTCCTCGTTTAGCCTTTTCTCTTACCATAGTCCATTCTTTATGTTGAATATAATAGAGTTCATCTAAATAGGCACCGAATGCATCTGCAGGCTTTTGAGTTTGAGTTAAAAAATATCCTATCCATGTATCTTGTCCTGGATAAGGGACATTAACATAGGCATCTGGGGCAATATGATAACCATGGAATCTGTTCATAGTGTTTGCTTGAGAAAATCTAAGCTTATAGCCTTTTCGAGAATCAATGATTTCTGTTTGACTTAAGTTACCTGGGAGATATGTAGGTTCCAATAAATATGAGCCATCATCTGTTTGAGCTTTGAGTCTCAGTAAATCAGAATGATAATAATCATACTCAGCAAAGAAATTAGCCATAATAGCATTTGACAGAGGTTCATTATCGACAACCGGGAAAGAAACCCAGTTATATCCTGGATCATCTGTAAATGAGTAAGAGGCATATCTATCTAAGTCATAAGAATTGGCACCGATTTCTTTGGTTAGATCGCTTATTGTGAGTAGATCTTGATTCCAATTACTCACAGAATAGTCACAATACCATAAATCAAAGCCACTTCCAATTAGGGGAGAACCTTTTATCAACGAATAATCATGATTTGGTTCATCAGTAAACATTGGATTAGTTGTAGAGATGTTGTAAACACCTGATAAAGTTTGAATATCGAAAGTGTCGTAGATACAACAGAAGTTATATGTAGCATCAGTGATATTTGGATTTTTAATGATTGTGTTTGTAAAATAATAGCTAGAATTATCACTATGTAAATCAATTACTTCACTTGGAACATCTTGCATCAAATTGCAATTCATAATTGTTGCATCACTATCAACAAAATGTAGCGTTTGTCCCACTATTTCGGAATTGAGAAGAGGTTCATTATCATAAAAACAACAATTTTCGGCATAGACATTTGATGAAGACTTTGCATATATTGCTCCACCTTTCCCTGGTTCAGTATTGACTAACCCGCCATTATATATTTGTGGGATTGTCCCATTTTCATGAATATCTGAATTTATTAAAGTAATACTACTATTCTCTAAATTGAAAGCACCACCCTCTTGAGAAAATCCTCCTTCTATGGACACATTTTCAAACCTGATGTTTGTGCAATCTACTAAAGAAATAGCAGATGAACCAACATAACCGTGTATCACAGTGTTATTTTTATTAACTCCTTTGATTGTGATGTTATGTTTATTAGTTATGTCAATTTTCCCAGTATATATACCAGCTTGAATCTCAATTGTATTGTTGTTTGAACTTGAGTTAATTACTGAAGATAGTGGATTTATTACCGGAGCCATATATTGGGTTATTGAACCTAGTAATTGTGTTGAATTGTTATCTATTGGGCACCAATACCATGCATCGTCTTCATTTTTGTACTCTTGTAATTGGATTGTGAAATTAGAGGAACTTCGCCATTCATCTAAAGTGTTTTGGGAAACATGTACTGTCAGAGAATAATAATACCCATAAATATTGTGTAAATCAACAGCATTATTTGTTGAAATCCAATCAATCAAATTGGAACCGAAGACATCACTACCAACTTCGATTCTTTCGTTCGGTAATAAATTTCTATTAAGACTGAATGAAACCGTAATTGTTGAGCTTTCTCCATTCACGTAAAAAGGTCCAGTTGTCTCAACTTCTTCAAAAGTGGTAACTATAGAAAACAACGACATTGTTAAAGTAGTTATAATTAGCATTATAATATTTTTCTTCATATTTTTCTCCTTTTTTAAGTTTAAATTCTCATTTATTAGTCAAGTTTAAAAACCATACTAATCCACTATAATTTCATTATTATTGACCAGAATGTGTATTGTGAAAATTTTACATATTTCTTTACAACATAAGCTCTCCCCGAGGTTAAAAATTAATTATTTTTTTTATTCTCTGTGAACCAGTTTTACATGTTTCTTATTATAACAGTTTCCCCATTAACTTCGATAACGAGGAATTCCCCTTCATCTGACAACACCACATAATCGTATCCATTTATTTCTTCCCAGGTTACAATTCGATATCCTAAATATTGTTCTTGACTTAACAAGGGATAGCAAAATAAGAATACAATAATTATTAAGATTTTTATCTTCATTATTACACCTCTCTATATATAGACGGAGATAAGTGCAGAAAAATTCCTAGTTTGATATAAACATAACTCTAACAGAGACTTTCTAAGGAACAGCGAAATGGATCAAATAATAAATATTGCTTTTGAAAAAGGGAAATTCATAGCTTTAAAATATGTGCAAGATATTGATCTTGCTGAAGAGATTGCCCAGTTAGCAACAATTCAGTTATATTTAAACTATGACAAGATTGATAAACTTAAAATAGATACATGGATATTCAAGGTTATTCGTAATCTTTGTATGGATTATTATCGAAAGACTAGTAAGAATATGGAAATTCTTGTAGATCCTTTGGAGTTAAGTCAAGATATTGCTTTTCAAGAAAGTCATGTAAGAGCTGAATTAGATATTGAATCTTATGATTTTATCTCAGAAACAGATAAGAAGTTGTTAAAGAAGTACTATAATCTAAATGTACCAATTCCCAAGTTAGCTCAAGATTTCAAAATTAAAAAGACCAGGCTTAAACAAAAGATTTACTCCTTAGAAAATGAAATAAAGCTCTTTCATTTGATAAATAGTGATATTGTTTATTTTAATCCACTACCGACAACTAAATTGACAAAAAAGATAGATAATTTTATTAATATTTTGATAAAAGCTCTCCACAACAATGATTTAACCTCTATGAGAAGATATTGCAAAGGCGCTATTATTCATGATTCTATTGAAAAAATTAAGATTAAATCTTATGAGACATGCAGAGTAAAGGTAATTGAGGATAAAAACTATCAGATTGTTATTGGTTATTTAGATTTATCAGATCAAATAAAAGTATTTAATATTAAATTCACTATAGCTAAAGCTGGAAATATCCAAGTGCTGGAAATGCCTATAATACCTGAGAGGGTAATAATCTTGGACAAAAAATGTTTTGAAAAAAAGATTACCGCTAAAGAACTCACTAATGAAAGAGGACTTTATAATAACAAACTAGGATCAATGGAGGAAATCGAAAAAAAAGGAATTGGTAAAGTAATTCAAACAAAAGAAGATTTTGAGGGTTAAGGAACAAAGCCTTTTTATAAAAGGGATATAAGCCGCTTCTGTCGGACGGTGGGCATTCTGTCCGCCCTTAAGCTACTCCGGAGCTAAAGGGAATAGTTGGGGCATCTCGAATCTACAAAGGTTTCGCTCCTCCGGAGCTTAAGAGAATATTTAGCATTTCGGCTCCTCCGGAGCTTAAGAGAATAGTTGGGCTTTCAACAAAATGAAGAAACAAAAAAAAGAATTTTATTGACGATTGAATAATCATTAAAAAAATGTTATTAAGGAATATTATTATGTATATAGATGAGAAATTAATATTTATAAATATAGAGTCTAGTGGAAAGCGAGAGCTTTTAGAACACTTATGTGGGAAATTGGAGCAAGCCGGAATTGTAGAATCTGCTTCCACTTTTTTTACAGCGATTTGGGAGCGGGAAGAGAGTTTTTCCACTGGTATTGGACGCAATGTCGCGATTCCTCATGGTAAGAGTAGTAGTGTAAGAGATACCAAGCTTTTAGTTGCTATAATACCAAAAGGGGTAGAGTATGAGGCCTTGGATGGGGAACCTGTCAAGATTCTATTTATGTTTGCTGTACCTTTAGGCAGAGATAAAGAATATATGTCCTTGCTGGGAAAAGTAACAACTTTTGTAAGAGATGAATCTAATCGCAATAAGCTATTAGATGCCAAGAGTGAACAAGAACTTTTGAAAGAGATAAGAGAAGTGATAAATGACTAAAAATTTAATTTTGATTTTAGGGCTGATGATTCTTGCCCTACCTTTGATGGCGATTGGTGATGATGCCGGAACTAGTGGATTTAGTAGTTTGAAAATTATCTATTCTGCAAGAGCAAATGCTATGGCAGGGGCTTTTACTTCCCGAGATGATGATATTGATGTTATCTTTTTTAATCCTGCCAATCTTGGTGGTTATGAAGCAAACAGAGAAGTCTCTTCTACCTTTATGAGCTATTTTGATGGGTATAATGGTGGTTCAGTAGTCTATCAATATAAGAGAAGTGAGAAATCAAATGTTGCTGTCTTTGGTCAATTTCTAGCCAGTGATGAGATTAAAAGGACTATCAGTGGTGAGAATGGTGGTTATTTAGACGCCGGCACTTATGATAACTCTGATTTCATAGCCGGGGCAAACTATTCCTACTACTTTAATGAGCAGTTAAATGTTGGTTTTTCGGGGAAATATATCCAAGAGACCATAGATGACAAGAGTGCTTCAGCAATAGCCTTTGATTTAGGGATCTTACATCGTCCGGTCAACGAGAAAATCAGGGTTGGGGCTGCTATCAGAAATATTGGAGCCCAGCTATCTTATTTTACAGATTCAGAATATAATGAAGGAATGCCAATAGTTTATGCAGGAGGTATTTCTTACAAAACAGATTTGAAGACAAGAGATAATGAAGCTGATTTTATCCCCTCGATGTTAGTCTCTTTGGATTTATCACTTGCACAGGGTTCTGATTTAACCGGTTTGATAGGAACAGAATTTCAGGTGCATGAACAGTTCTTAGTCCGAGTTGGTTACAAGACCAATGCCGGAGATTATAAGAATGGTGGAGATAACGAGATTTTCTCAGGACTCTCCACAGGAGTTGGTTTTGTCAGAAACAACTTACGTGTCGATTATGCTTTGAACTCTTATGGAGATTTAGGCTTTATTAATCAAGTTACTTTGAAATATCAATTTTAATTAAATATAGATAAGATTTAAAAATTCGGAGAAAATTAATGCTAACCAAAGATTTCTTATTTGAATTAGGTGTCGAGGAGATACCTGCAGGATATATAGCTAACATAGAAAAGAGTATTATTAATAGATTTGAAAATGAATTAAAGCAAGCAAAGTTAAACTACACTCAGCTTGCTAGTTATACGACACCAAAGCGTTTTGCTATTTTGGTTACAGATTTAGAGGTTGAACAGCAAGATGAAGTGGTAGAAAAGATGGGACCTGCGACCCGCATTGCTCTAGCAGAAGATGGTTCTTTAACTAAGGCAGGACAAGGTTTCTTACGAGGTGCGGGATGCACTGAAGCTGAATCCTATATTAAAGAGACTCCCAAAGGCAGTTATATAGCCTGTAAAAAAGAGATTAAGGGAAAGCATGTTTCTCAGATAATTACCGGTTTTTTACCTGATTTATTAACTAGTTTACCTTGCCCTAAATCAATGAAGTGGGGGGGAAGTAGGATAAGTTTTGCCAGACCAATTAGAAATATTGTTTTAATGCTTGATAATGAGGTTATTCCTTTTAAGTATAATAATATTGCTTCAAATAGGATAGTTGTTGGTAATCGTTACCTTGATTTAGATATCTGCAAAGAGGTCTCAAGTCCCCAAGAATATTTAGCAAGTTTAGAATCAATCTCGGTAATTGCCGATAGAAGTCTAAGAGTTGACAAGATAAAAGAACAGTTAAAATTATTGTATCAGAATAGTGATAAAAAGATTATAGAAGACAATCGCTTATTAGAATTAGTAGTAGATTTAGTAGAGTATCCCACTGCTGTAGTTGGCTATTTTGAAGAGAAATATTTGAGCTTACCGGATAAGATCATCACCTCTACTATAAGTCAAAACCAAAAGTACTTTTCAGTAGTAAATGGCGATGGAAGCCTGAGTAATGAATTTGTCTTTATCTCTAATGGTAATCCTCACTTTTCAGATATTATCAGAAAGGGTAATGAAAAAGTTATAAAAGCCAGATTAGAAGATGCAGAATTCTTCTTCAAAGAAGATACTAAACATAACTTAGATACTTACGTGGAGAAACTAAAAGATGTTACCTTCCAAGCAGACTTAGGTTCAACCTATGAGAAGGTTAGCAGATGCTTAAAGATTGCTGAATATATTATAGATAAATTAAAACTTGATAATAGAGATGAGATTCTGAGAACAGTATTATTAGCTAAGGCTGATTTAGTTACTTTAATGTTAGGTGAGAAAGAGTTCACTAAATTACAAGGCTATATTGGTATGAAATATGCATTGTTATCAGGAGAGACTGAATCCGTATCTCTGGGGATTTACGAACATTATATGCCTCGTGGTCAGAATGACGGTCTACCTACTAGCGTTACCGGAGCAGTAGCTGCTATTGCAGATAAGCTAGACACTGTTTGTGGGATTATCGGAGTTGATTTGATTCCTACGGGATCTAATGACCCCTTTGCCTTGAGAAGGGCAGCTAACGGAATAGTAAAAATCTTAGATGACCGCGATTGGAAGCTAGATATTTTTGTTTTAATTGATCTTGCTTTAGCTCAGTTAAAAGATAAACTCAAAGAAGAAAACCATAATCAAGATATTTTATATAACTTCTTCCAACAAAGAATTAAATGGCTTTTAGAAGAAGAAAAGATAGCCTATGACGTAATTGACAGTGTTATTGATTATGACTTTACCGATATTGCTGAAATCAAAAAACGTGCTTTAGCTATTCAAAAGTTCAAAGGTTCTGCTGATTTTGAGGGCCTAGTATTAGGCTATAAGAGAGTCTCGAATATCCTAACCAAAGAAGACAATTTTGTAGGTGTGGAAACATCACTTTTTGAAGATAATAATGAAAAATCACTATATGAATATTTCCATTTTCATGAAAGAGAAATTAGTGATAACTTAGAAAAGCAAAATTATGCTGAAGCCATGCAGGTCTTAGTCTCTGCTCGTGCTCTTATCGATAACTTCTTTGATCAAGTTATGGTCAATGTAGAAGATGATAAGATCAAAGGGAATCGTCTAAATTTGCTCTCTTATATAAAAAGTTCCTTTATCAAAATTGCTGACTTAGATAAAATAGTAGTGGACACAAAGAAATAATTCCCCTCTTCATTTGCTATAGCAAATGTCTCCAAGAGGGGTGGCTGCGAAGCAGACGGGGTGTTTATTCCCCTCTATGAGGGGTGGCAGTGTATACAAAACTGTCGGGGTGGTCTCAATGGACTGGCAACACCCTTGTTGCCAGGTGGAAGCAAAGGTGCTTTAACTCCATAAAAAAAGATTTAAAGAATAAAAAAAATAAAATAAATAGGAGTTTGAAATGGATATTATTAACCAATTCAAATTGAAAGCTCAAGAGGTGAATGGTACTATAGTATTACCAGAAGCCATGGACGAGAGAACATTACTCGCCACAGCGACTATTCTCAAAGAGAAGATGGCTAAAGTCGTTCTACTTGGAGTTAAAGCTCAAGTTATGGCCTTAGCTGAAGAAAAAGAGATTGATATCTCAGGTGCTACTATCTGGAATCCTGATGAATGCCCTCATATCGAAGAATACACTGAATTCTTCTTTGAAAAGAGAAAGAAAAAGGGAATCACCCGTGAGGAAGCTGCTAAAACAGTACGTAATCCTCTCTTCTTCGGTGCATTGCTAGTTAAATTTGGCCTTGTTAATGGAATGGTGGCAGGTGCAGTTAATACAACCGGAGATGTTTTAAAGGCAGCTTTGCAGGTAGTTGGTGTTAAGCCAGGACTTTCAACTGTCTCATCAAGTTTTATTATGGTAACTCCTGATTTCCTTGGAGAAGATAGAGTCTTCTTGTTCGGAGATTGTGCTGTTGTACCTAACCCAACAGCTGAACAATTAGCAGATATTGCTATTTCAACAGCTGAAACCAGAGCTTCTCTCATCGGTGACAAACCAAAAGTAGCTCTTCTTTCCTTCTCTACTAAAGGTTCGGCTAAGCATGAATTAGTAGATAAAGTTACCTCTGCCCTTGAGATTATCAAAAGTAGAGATGTTAATTTTGAGTTTGATGGTGAGCTTCAAGCTGATGCTGCGATAATTCCGGCTATTGCTTCTAAGAAAGCCCCAGGTAGTAATGTTGCAGGTCAGGCAAACGTACTTATATTCCCTGATCTTCAAGCCGGTAATATTGGTTATAAATTAGTCCAAAGATTTGCCAAAGCAGAAGCTATTGGCCCGGTCATTCAAGGTTTAGCAGCCCCAATCTGTGATTTATCACGTGGTTGTTCTGCTGATGATATCGTAAATACAACAGCCTTAGTTCTATTAATGTCTAATAAATAGGAGTTTAACATGATAAAACTTTCTAACAAAGCAAGAGCTATGAAACCTTCCCCTACTTTAGCTGTTATGTCGAAAGCTAAAGCCTATATCGCCAAAGGAATAGATGTAATTAACTTTGGAGTTGGTGAACCTGACTTCAATACTCCGGAATATATCAAGGATGCAGGAATTAAAGCTATTAAAGATAATTTTACCCGCTATACTCCAACTCCAGGTATTGTGCCACTTAGAGAAGCTATCTGTAAGAAGTTTAAAGATGATAACGGTTTAGACTATGAGCCTAGTCAAATCTTAGTCTCTCCGGGAGCAAAAGCATCGATAGTTTTTATTCTTATGGCCATCTGTGATGCCGGTGATCAGGTCATTGTCCCTTCACCCTACTGGGTTTCTTATCCAGACCAAGTGGATATAGCCGGAGGTAGAACACTTCTCTTAGAAACAACAGAAGAAGATAATTTTAAGATTGATCCCAATGAGTTAAAAAAACTTATTGCCGATAATCCAAACGTGAAAGCTTTGATGCTTAATAATCCTAATAATCCAACCGGTGCTATCTACTCCAAAGATGAGTTGATTAAAATCGGGGATATTTGCCTTGAGAATAACATTCTTATCATTGCAGATGAAATCTATGAGAAATTGGTTTATGACGGAGCAATTCACTACGCTATTGCTGCCTTAAAACCAGAATTTAAAGATATTACCGTGATTATTAATGGTGTTTCTAAAGCCTATGCCATGACAGGTTGGAGACTAGGTTATAGCGCAGGTCCAAAGTATATCATCGATGCAGCCAGTAGCCTGCAAGGACATATCACCTCTAACACGAATTCTATGACGCAAAAAGCTACGGTCGCAGCTCTGCTTCAAGATGATGGCTCTATAGAAAAGATGAGACAAGAATTCGAACTTAGAAAAGACTTCATGTACGCAGAACTTAATAAAATAGATCATGTCTCAACAACAGCTCCGCAAGGTGCCTTCTATATCATGGTAAATGTAGATTATTATCTCAAGAATAATATCAAGAGTATTAAGAATGATGTAGAACTTTGTTCTTTCTTATTAGAAGAAGCAAAAATTGCTATTGTACCCGGATCTGCTTTTGGTAACGATAAATTAGTCAGATTCTCTTATGCTAATAGCATGGACAACTTGCGCGAAGGTGTTAAGAGATTCGCTCAAGGATTAAAATCACTGTTGTAATAATTTAAATTGGAATCGGGTTACTTGAAGTAACCTGATTCTCTTTCATGGTTAAACCCAAATAAGGCAGTAGATCTTTGAGAATAGCTCTACTGCACCATTCGGGTAAAAAAAAAGGACTTAGAAAAATGGATCAATTGAAAGATAAAATTTTAGAAGCTAGAGAAAGAAGAAGAGAAAAAGCCTCCAAAGGATGGTCTAGATTATTCTATATGCTTGTTCTTCTGATTTTTATAATTATTCTGCTCTATAAAACTAATAGCAGTAAATTTGATGTATTCTGGAATATTTTTCAAGGTGACCAAACCGAACAAGTCCAGGAGAATTAGATGAGTTTAGTAGTTATTGGCTCCATAGCCTTAGATACCATAAAGACTCCCTCAGAAGAAGTTGAAGATGTACTGGGAGGCTCGGCTATCTATGCATCTATCGCAGGAAAGTATTTTACTGAAGTCTCAATTATTGGAGTGGTAGGAGAAGATTTTCCTCAAGCCCACATTGATTTATTAAATAAAAAAGAAATTAATATAGACGGCTTAGTCAGAGTTGCAGGTAAAACCTTTCGTTGGAGTGGGGAATACCTCAATCTTAATCAAGCAAAAACTTTGGATACCCAGCTTAATGTCTTTGCCGAATTTAAACCTATTCTTACTCAAGATTGCAAAACTAATAATGTTACTCTTCTGGGAAACATTCACCCGGCTCTACAATTAGAAGTATTAGACCAAATAGATTGTTCTGATTTAATTGCCATGGATACCATGAATCTTTGGATTGATATGACTAAACCGGAGCTAACAAAGGTAATTAAAAGAGTAGATTTAATTTTTATAAATGAAGATGAAATTAAAATGTATGCTGAAAAAAGTAATATTTTTGAGGCCATTGAGTTTGTTCTTGACCTTGGAGTTAAGTATGTAGTTGTTAAAAGAGGAGAATATGGGGCAATAGTTGCCAGTAAAGAAGACCTCTTTTTCGTCCCTGTCTATCCTGTCAGAAAAGTCGTGGACCCCACCGGAGCCGGAGATAGTTTTGCCGGAGGTTTTACAGGTTACTTAGCTAAAATGAAAAAGTATGATTTTGAAACTATTAAACAAGCTACAATTTATGGTACTATCACTGCTGCCAATAATATTCAATCCTTTAGTGTTGAAAATTTGCAACACTTAACTGAGACCGAAATAGAAAATATGAGTAATGAACTCAAAGAGTGGATAAAGATATAAACTTAAAATATTAAAATAAAAATAGAGAGGATACTATGGACTATAAAAGTGCTGGCGTTGATATCAAAGCCGGTGAAGATTCAGTTAATAGAATCAAACCATTAGTTAAAGAGACTTTTAACAAAAATGTACTTTCCCAAATAGGAGGGTTCGGAGGACTTTACCAAGTAGACTTAACCTTATGGAAAGAACCTGTCTTAGTCTCAAGTGCTGATGGAGTAGGAACAAAAATAATAATCGCCAATCTGGCTGGGATCTATAATACTGTTGGACAAGATTTAGTTAATCATTGCGTGAATGATATCTTTGTTCAAGGTGCTATTCCCCAGTATTTCTTAGATTATGTTGGAGTTGGCAAGCTAAACCCTCAAGTTATGGAAGAAATTATCTGGGGCTTTGCAAAAGCTTGTAAAGAGAATGAAATGGCCCTTATCGGTGGAGAAATGGCAGAAATGCCGGGCATCTACGGCCAAGATGATTTCGACTTAGCAGGCACTATTGTAGGTATGGTAGAAAAAAAGAATATTATCACAGGTGAGGAAATTACTCAAGGCGATGTTATTCTCGGTTTCCCTTCTACCGGTCTTCATACTAACGGTTACTCCTTAGCTAGAAAAATTCTCTTCGAAAAGATGAATTTACAGGTTGATTCACTTATCCCCGGCATGACTGAAACCGTGGCTGAAGCTATGTTGAAGATTCATAAGTCTTATCTTCCTATCCTAAGAGAGTGGGCATGTCCTGATTTAATTCATGGTATGGCCCATATCACAGGCGGTGGTATTCCCGGAAATTTAGCAAGGGTGATCCCTGATAATTTGACAGCCGAGATTAATTGCCAATCTTGGGAGCTTCCTCCTATCTTTAAGATTTTAGTTGAAGAGGGTAACATCGCTCTTGATGAAAGCTATCGTGCTTTCAATATGGGCATTGGGATGATTGTCGTTACCTCTGCTGAAATTGCTGAAGAGATTAAATCAAAAACAGATGCTATTCAGATTGGATTCATCAATGAGAAAATTAATGACCTTAAAGTCAGGATGAACTATTAATGAAATGGAGAATTCTGATTCAAGGAAAACTTAGCCCTGCCGAAAATATGGCCATTGATGATGCCATCTTTGAACTAATCCAAGAGGGTAAATCTTCTCCTTTAATCAGATTTTATGATTGGGATCCACCCACACTATCCCTTGGCTATCATCAAAATGCAGAGAAAGAAGTAGATTTTGAAAAACTAGTAGAATTTGGTTATGGATTTGTAAGAAGACCAACCGGGGGACGCTTAGTTTTACATAAAAATGAAGTTACTTATGCTGTAATTGCTCCCAATGATGAACACTTGGCAGGCAATGTCCTAAAAAGTTATGGAGATATTAGTCTTGCCCTAGCAGAAGGATTGAAACTTCTGGGGATAGAAGTTGAATTTGAACAAAAAGAGCTTACCTCCTTCTCCCAAAGAGAAGCTGTTAATCCCTGTTTTAATTCCTCTTCCAAATATGAATTAGCAGTTCAAGGCAAGAAAGTTGTTGGCTCTGCCCAGGTTAGAAGAAACAATGTTTTACTCCAACACGGCTCAATTATCTTAGATGAAAATCAAAGAGAAATTGCCTATTTAATGCCGGGACTCTCAGATAAAATGAGAAGTAGGCTTGCTAAGATGATGGATGATAAAACCATCTCCATTAATCAAGCCTTAAATAAAAAAATCCCCTACCTGGAAGCTGTCCGGAAATTTGTACTAGGATTTCGGCAAGCTTGGGAAAAGGATGATTTTGAGGAAATCAAGGATTTGGAGCTGTTCGAAAAAATCAGAGTGGAAGATTTAATGAAAAAAAAATACTCGACAGATTCTTGGAATCTGAGAAAGTAGTAACGTCTTAAAAGATAAGGATATATAAGATTAATGGTCTTTAATGATTATTATAGCTCTTACGATATAAGTTTCTGTAAGACTTATGATTATGTTATAAAAAAGATAAACTTCATAAAGAGTTGCAATTGCTACTTTTTAAAGCTATTTTTAAAAATTAATTGACATCAATCTTATTGTATAATCTTTTTGTTAAAATAGTGTGAATAATTCTAATGTATAATAAAATTAATAAAATAAGAAAGTTTTTTTTAATAATTTATTGTGATATTAAAAGGGAGGATAACTAAATGCGAAAGACAGCTATATTGATTACTGTCGTTTTAGTGCTTTTTAGTGTCCAATTATATGCCCAGACTTCTGGTGTATTAAAGGGACAAGTTAGAGATAATAATGGAGAACCGGTACCACAAGCTAATGTAGTCTTACAGGTAGATGGTAACAATACCCAATTCGGTACAAGTACTGATGAGTATGGTGAATATATTATCATTAATATTTCACCTGGCTTTTATGACTTGCTCATATCTGCAGTCGGCTATGGACAACAGTTAATCCAGGGTGTGGAAATTAATGTTAATCAAACTACTAATAGAGATCCGGTTAGATTAGAACCAGGTGATAATACTCTAGAAGCTGTTACTTTTACAGAGAAAAAACAGAAGATTGTTAAAGATAGAGTCGGTACTGAAAGAAGTATTACCGTCTCTGATATTGGCGACCTTTCTGTGTCAAGTGTTGATGATATCATGGCTCTGCAACCGGGTGTAACAAATGTCGGTGGAGAAATCCGTGTCAGAGGTTCTAGATCTAATGAAGTTAACTTTACTGTTGATGGAATGTCTGTTTCTGACCCTGTTGACGGTGGATCAGCTCTTCAAGTTGACACTGATGCTATCGCTGATATGAAGATTTATACAGGTGCACTTACAGCTGAATTTGGTAATGCTCAATCAGGTATGGTAAATATTGTTACTCATTCGGGTTACCCTGTCTATAAAGGTAAAGTTGAATGGAATACTGATCACCTTGTTGATGATGGCAGAAATCAAGACCTTGTAAGATTTAATATCGGTGGCCCTGTCTTAGGAAATCTTGGTTCAGCTAGAAATCTAAACTCTAGATTTACCTTCTTTATAAATGGTACTGGAGCCTGGACAGATGGAAGATATGCAGAATATTATGAATCCGACCCTTATGCAGATTTTACATTTAATGGTTTTCCTTTAGTCGATGAATATCCAATCTATGATGTTTATGGGAATAGAGAAGAAATAGCAGGTTTTGCCTTAAATAGTAGAAACTACAATGACTATAACCTAAACTTCAAAACAAAATATCAAATTAATAATGATGCAAACGTTACCTTCGCTGTGCGTGGAGATCGTTCTAAGTATAATTTATTTAATTGGGGTTGGAAGTATGCCCTTCAGCATTTCGCTGAGTCTGAAACAGAGCAAAGACAGTATGTTTTTACTTACGACCAAAACCTCAGTCAAACTGCTAACTTAAAACTTAAAGCATCATATTTCCAAAAAGATACTTATGAAGGTCCCAAAGGGATTGATAGAGATAGATTTTTAATTCAAAGAGTTACCAACCAAGAATTAAACGCTAATCCTGATATTATGAATGAATATATTTTAAATGTTCTTAACACTGAAGGTATTTTCTTATATGATCACCCTGCCTATGTCTCAATAGACAGTGATAGAGATGGTGTTTATGATTATTATAGCTCCTTTAGACCTGCAACTGAGTGGACTTATGAAACCAATGCTCTCGATGATCCAGGCATCCCCGGTTTCAACGCCCCAGGTTCTATCTATACTAATTTTGTTGATGATACAACTACATCTTTAAACTTCCGTGGTGATGTGGAGTGGGCTGTTAATAGAATTAACTCAGCTAAAACTGGTTTTGAATTAACTAAATATACAATCGAAAAAAATCAACTCCAAAGTTTTACAACTATCTATAATGATAGAAGATCTGCCTATTTGAAAACAATATTTGATGTTAATTCTCTTGAAGCGGAATTATCACCGGAAGAAATCGAAAATATTATTACCGGGAATCCAGATGTAGTAACCATTTTTGGTGATGGAACCCCTGATAATCCTTATTTTGCTGTATATTCCCCTGAAGCCTATTTTAATGCCTCCAAAGCATCATCAGGAACAAGGGATGGATACAGAGCTGAACCAATTCAAGCAGCCTTCTATCTTCAGAATAAAATGGAATGGGAAGGCATGATTGTTAATGCTGGTCTAAGATTCGATTATTGGTATATTGGTGAGGACTATGAGGTTTTACAAGATGATGGAACTTATAGAGTTTTCGAATTTGAAGGTAAAGATAAAGCACAGTTAATGATCTCTCCTCGTGTTGGTGTTTCACATCCAATCTCAGAAAGAGACGTGCTTAGATTTGCTTATAACTATCAAAACCAATTACCTGCTATGAGAAATATTTTCACTTCTAAAACACCTCAAGATGCCTACACTTCCGATAACCAAATAACTGTGGGAAATGCAGAACTTGAACCTCAAATCACTATCACTTATGAAGTTGGTCTTCAACATTTAATTAATGAAGACTGGTCAGTTGACCTTTCACTATACTATAAGAATTATTATAACTATGTGAATACAAGAAAAGTTATTGATCCTGATGAACCACAAGTTTTCTGGTATGAATTCATATCTGAAGATTATGCTTCCGGTAGAGGTATTGAAGTTTCTTTACAAAAAGGACTCTCAAATTTCTGGTCATCAAATATTTCTTATTCATTTGCTTGGGCTGAAGGAAATAACTCATCTGCTGTGATTCAAGATGAAAATACAAACCTTCGTGAATTCCCTCTTGATTGGGATATTAGAAATAATCTTAGCTTAAGTTTGATGTTTAGAATCGAGCGTGGGGAAGAGTTTTTTGTTCCTTTCACAGAATATATTCTTCCACTAGATGATTTTTCAACTAGTTTCACCTATTCTTACTCTTCAGGCGAGCCTTATACTCCGGTAGATCCTATCACTAACAAGGCCTTAGACCCTAATAGTGAAAGAAAAGATGCAAGGCAGAATGCAAGTCTGAAGCTTTCTAAGAAGTTTAATGTTTCTCAAAATACATTTATCAATGTTTTCTTTGATATTGATAATTTGTTTAAATATAGAAATATTAACAACGTTTATGCTAAAACAGGTGATCCTTTTGATTCAGGTGAAGATTTTACTGTTAACGATATCTCAATCCCTGAAGTTAACTTTATGAGACAACAACAGTATAATGACCCAGGTAGAGTTTCTCAGGACAGAAGCTATTCATTTGGTGTATCATATAATTTCTAAAAAAAATAAAAATAATATAATAATTGGAGGAAATGAAGGATGAATAAGAAAATTTCGGTACTCTTACTAATAATATTGTTAGGAAGTTTTGTATTTACTACTGCCTTGATTGCTCAAGAGGCTGCTCAAGAAGTTGCTCAGGAAGGTGGTAGTGCTATAGAAACTTTAGCTTCTACACTTTTTGGTAAGAGCTTAGTTAAACAGTTTAAAGATGGTGGATGGGCTATGTGGCCTCTCTTAGCTTTGTTTATCTGGGGTCTTGGCATTGGTATTTGGAAACTCTTAGTATTAGTAAGAGGAAGAATAAATGTAGATAAATTCTTAGAAGAAATCGTTCCTAAAATCAAAGATGGAGACTTCAAAGCTGCCATTGAATATGTTAATTCAAAAAAGGGTTCTGTAGCTAATATTATCAGAGCCGGATTATTAAAAAATGATTCTGGTATTGAAGCAATGGAAAAAGCCATGGAAAATGCTGCTGTTGTAGAAATGTCATTTCTTGACAGAGGCTTTAACGAATTATCAACTACAATTACCTTAGCACCTATGATGGGTTTCTTAGGAACTCTACTTGGTATGATTACAGCTTTTGATGATATTCAAAACACAGAAGTTGTTGATGCAGGTGTGGTTGCCGGAGGTATCAAAATAGCTCTTATTACCTCTGCTGCTGGTTTAATTATTGCTATCCCAATTCAATTTGCTAACAATATTTTCATGACTATGGTCGATAGTATTGTTGTTGATATGCAGAAAGCAACTGAAAAGGTAATCGATACTTTGACTGAAAAGTAGGGTGGGGAATTATGAAATTTCCTGCTAAAAAGAAAAAAAGTGCCGAAATCCCAACAGCGTCAATGTCCGATATTGCGTTCTTGCTGATAGTTTTCTTTATGGCTGTAGGAAAATTTGATAACAAACAGGGTATTCCTTATCAAATTGCTGCTCCAGCACAAGAGGAACAACAAGAAGAAGAAGATGTAATTTTAGACAGACAGAATCTGATTGAGATTGAGATTTGGAATGAGGCTGGGACTCAGAATGTTATTTATGAATATTTTGTTTATGGTGAAAATGACATCAAGCAAGATGGAGTAAAATTTAGAGTTCAAGACCTTGGTAAGCAGATGATCAAAGATAAAGTTGATAAAAATCCTGATAGTGTGATTCTACTAAAAATTGATAGAAATGTCGAGTATAGTGGTTTTATAGCTATATTTGATGCGCTTAGGGCAAATAATATGGCTAAAAAAGTTAAATTTGAACGCCATTATTTAAACAAATAGGAGTATAAGTATGAAAATGATTAGAAAAAAAGTTAAAGCTGAAGCAAATACTTCATCATCTTCTGATATCGCTTTCTTATTACTGCTCTTTTTTGTTGTTACAACTCAGATTATCTATATACCGGTACAGACCAAATATCCTAATGCTAGAGAAATCGAAAGGCAAATGCAGAGTAATATATTAACTGTATACATAGGAAATGATGGCGTATCTCAAAATTTTAATTATTATTTAGATGATGTCTATATAAATGAATTAGTTGATATAAAGAATAACGAAGAGTTTAGTAAGACTTTAGGTAAACAAATCCGGAGTAGAATTGAACAAGACCCAGATCGAAACTGGCTGATTAGTCTCAGAATTGATGCTGATGTTGACTTCGATACTATCAATACACTCATAAAAGATTTGCAGTCTAACAAAGCCGAATCTATCGTCTTTGAAGCAAGAAAGAGGGGCTAACTGTATGGCAAATAATTACACAGATTGGAAAACTGATGCCAATGGATACCTTGTCAAAGGTATGGCCATGTCAGTAGTGTTAGTTATGTTTTTATTACTTGTTATGCCACGATTTGAGGATTCAAGTGCCGAAGATGTGATCAAAGAAGATTCTAAGGTATCTGAGCATTTTGAATTTGAAGAGGTTGCTCAAGAAGAAGAAGTTGAAGAAGTTGAGCCTGAAGAACAAGAACAAGATATCATTGAAGAGGCTACCCAAGCCATTGATTTAGATTTTGAAAATATGAGTATAGAAGAGATGGAAACTGCAACTGTTAGAAAAACTATTAGTGCTACTGATGTTGCAACAGATCTTAATATCTCATTTTCAGGCATAGATGAAGCTAGTTTAAACCAACCTTACGTTGCTCACGAAGAAATGCCAATTGCTATTACAGCTCCAAAGCCTGTATATCCCGAGATTGCTAAGCAGAATGAAGTTGAAGGTACAATCGTGGTTGAAGTTTGGGTAAAAGTTGATGGTACTGTTGGTAATGTAAGAGTTATCAAATCATTACAAAGTATTCCTGGTGGACTGGATGACGCGGTAGTCAATGCAGTTAGACGATGGACATTCCAACCTGCGAAATCTGGTGGAAGACCGGTTGCTTGCTGGGCTAGAATTCCAATAAACATGAAATTAGAAGAATAATAAACTGGAGGATTATAAATGAAATTGATTTTCCGTAAGCTGATTCCAGTATTAGCTATAATAATTTGCAGTGTTACTTTCTTGAATGCTGCTTCGGTCGACCCTACGCCGACCAAACAATTTGACTTAACCAAATATCATGATGTGGGTAACATTTGGCTACGCGTTAGTAACTATGGTTTCTTTGGATCAGGTAGTGATATAACTCCTCAGTATCCTTCATTAGAATATCCTGGTGGAAGCGGAATAGACTATTTGTACCAAGGTGCATTATGGTTTGGTGCGAAAAAAATTAGAAGAAATGCTACAGGTGAAAAGCTATACTGGGTTAATAATAATCCTTATGTTCAAGGTATGGATGTGATAGCTGAATCCGAATTACCTGCAGATTACTCAGGCTTAGGTGTCGTTCTAGATACCTTAGTATCTGTTGGATTTGATGGTGATATGGGTTTAAACGAATTTTTACCTGCATATAACCCTTTAGAAAATGCTAATCCTAATGTTGCTGACTTTTTTGGCAGCTTCAATTCAACTGATAAGATTTTGACCGCTTCAACAAGATCACAGAAGCGTGGTGTTGATGATGATGGTGATGGTTTGATTGATGAAGATGGACCTGGCTTTACATTTCCAATGCGTGATGCTCATGAGTTACCTGAGGCTTTTCAAGGTTTAGGTAGTATCTATCTTCACGAACAAGATTTTGATGACTTCACAGCTATTGAAACAAGATCTGATATCTGGTTCCCATTAGGATTTATGGATTTGAGTGCTAGTGATGAAAATGGATATTTTAACTTTGCCACCCCTTATGATGATGATGGAGATGGAAGAGTAGATGAAGATAGTGCTCCTGTTTCAGAGCAAGATTTTATCTCTTATTATTATGATTATTCTCCATTTGACTATGAAGGTCAAAGAGATTGGGGAAGAGATAGAGCTAGAAGTGAGCATTATCCACTTAATGTTCGTGTAAGACAAATGAGTTATCAATGGTCTTATGAATATATCAAAAACCTAGTTTATATTGAATTTAATATTACAAACATGAATGCTGTTGACACATTATTTGATTGTGCTATGGGTGTTTATATGGATTCTGACGTTGGACCACAAAGCTGGGACTCTGATAAAGCTAGTGATGACCTTTCCGGTTATCAAAAAGGTGATGATTATGAGTTTGCTTATACCCGCGATGATGATGGAGATGGTGGTTTAACTACCGGTTTAGTTGGATCTCGTGTATGTTCACCTATTCCAAATCCCGATTCTTTGAACTATTCATGTTGGTTCTGGGAAGTGGGGGATGGTCCTGATGATACCAATATCAGACGTGAAACAGCTCCAAGCCCTACGCATAATGAAAAATTTTGGTTATTAATAGGTAAGAATCCTGACGCTGATAAATTTGAAGCTTTAAGAAAGCCGGACGGTGAAGGTTATCCTGATCATTTCATTCAACCATTAGCTGCAGATACAAGATATTTGTTTGCTTTCAGTGGTTTCCAACCTGGATCTCCAGAGTATAATGAAGTTGATGCTGAAGGAAACTTTTACAAGCGTTGGAACTTAGCGCCTCGTAAAACAATGAAAATTGTTATTGCTGTATTCCCGGGTGAGAACTTAGAAGATTTAAAAGCAACATCAATTTGGGCAAAGACTATTTATGGAACAGCCCAGTCATTAACAAATGTTGTATTACCTGATACAGTCTTACATTACACACCACCAGAACCACCTGAAATTCCAAATTTATTTGCTGAAATTTCTGAAGATGGTAATTATATAAATTACTATTGGGACAACAGATCTGTTTATTCTTATGATAAAGATAATGTTAGTGGTACAGTTGTTGGCTGGCAGGATGTGAATTCAAACTTTGATAGTTGGTATGGTAACTGGGATGAATGGAGTGAGATCTATGCAGATGTATTAGATGTCTATCCTCCAACAGAAGATATTATCTCTGACCAAGAGACACGAACAGTATCTCCTGTAACTGCTTATCGCTTAAGACATGATTTCCAAGGATTTAGAACATGGATACGCTCTGGTTCAGGTTCTCAGGAAGATTGGTCCTTAGTCGATATGTGGGGTAAAATAGAAACTCCTACTGATATCCAAGACTATGATGTTAATTATGGTGTTACAAATAGTGAAAATGGTGATATTTTTGCTGATTATGGTGGATATACTGCTATTGATACCGGATTACCTTCTGAAAGACCTGCTACTGAAGATGATACTAATTACTATAAATATGACGAGAACTATACTTTCAGACCTATTGAGTTAGGTGAAATTATTTATGGTCATCAGATATATAAACATGATGTAGATTATACAGCTGACTTACAAGCTCAAGCCAATCAAATCGCTTTAGATGACTTTGGCTTAATAGTTCAAGATGGTGTGATCTTAACTGACGATGTTAAAGCTGAAATTGCCAGTCAACTGTTCAGAAGAGATGATGTAAGAGAAGATATCTTCAAGGAACTATATGATGAAAAACTCATTCCTCTCTATAGTTTTGGTGCTCAATTTGCTATTGGCGATCCAGAAAGATTAGCTAAAATAAGAATTGAAAGACTTGCAAGAAGATATTTTACCTCTAGTGCTAGTGTGCCTCGTAAAGGTGTTGAAACCTATGTAGCAGTTACAGCCTTTGATAGAGGTATGCCATCTAAAGCCTTAGACTTCTTAGAAACAGGAAGAGATGCTGATGCAAACATGAAAGTATTCTTCCCTGCTCCAAATAGATTAGATAATGACGGTTCTAATGTCTATGTTGTTCCTAACCCTTATGTTGGTGGTTCATCTTTCGATGGCCGACGAGAAAATGATGACAAGGGTGATAAGAGTAAGAGAATTTGGTTTGTTAATTTACCAGCCAGATCACATGTCAAAATATTTACTCTTGCCGGTGACTTAGTAGATGAATTTAGACACGAAGGTGCTTATGAAGAAGATATTATCACAGTAAGTAAAGCTGCTCGTTTAGGTATTACTTCTGAAAGTATTCATTCTTGGGATCTTCTTTCAAAGAACAATCAAATCGTAGCTCCCGGTGTTTATCTCTTCTCCGTGAAGAATTTAAAGAACGGTGATATTAATGTCGGCAAATTCGTTTTAATTAAATAAAGGGGACTGAACTAATGAAAAAAATTATACTTATATCCGTAATTGTTCTTGTTCCTATACTTATGTGTGCTGAAATATTTGGAAAAGTCGGGACTGCCGGCTTGCAATTCTTGAAGTTAGGTATTGATGCAAGAGCTACTGGCATGGGTGAAGCTTATATTGCAGTTTCTGATGATATTTCATCTGTATACTGGAATCCTGCAGGACTTGCTACCAAATTAGAGCATCAAGCATTCTTTTCTCATACAGAATGGCCTGCAGAGATTAAGCATGAATTTGCGGCTGTCTCATTTACTGATGGTATTCAGGCTCTTGGATTAAGTGCTTCTGTGCTCCACATGGATGATATGGATGAAACTACCGAAGAATTTTTTGGACCAACCGGACGGACCTTTACAAACAGTGATATTGCCCTTGGGTTAACATACTCAAATGCTTTTACTGATAAGTTCGCTTTTGGAATTACCGGAAAATATCTAAGGCAGAATTTATCTGAATTCAGTATTGATAGCTATGCATTTGATATTGGTTCATTATATAACACCCAATGGAAGAATTTTACTATTGGAATGACTTTGAGAAACTTCGGACCAGATTTCATTTATGAAATTGATAATGATGGTGATGGACTTACCGATGAGGATCCTTTTGATTTACTTGATAACGACGGTGATGGACTGATTGATGAAGATGGTCCTGAGCTTGGTTTCAAAATCCCAATGAGTTTCTCACTTGGTGTTTCTATGGAATTAATCAATTATGAAGAACAAGTTTTGCTCATTGCTGCTCAACTTGATAATGTCGTAGATAGAGAAGAGACTTGGAATATCGGATCAGAATACCTTTATAGAAATTTTGCTCTCAGAGCAGGATATCAAATAGGATATGATGCAGCTTCTTATAGTTTTGGGGCTGGATTTAAAGTCCCAACTAGAATGGCTATCTTTAACTTAGATTATGCATATACAGATATGGGTGATTTAACAGAAAACTTCATTAATGGTGTTCACCGTTTCTCTGTAAAGATGAGTTTTTAGAAATTATATAGGGTCCGAGTGGGAGACCACTCGGACAAAAAATTTGTGAAATAGTAAAATTGGATTATTTTATTATTAAACATGATTTTAACAATAAAAAAAATGGGAGGAATGTACATGAAACGATTGTTTCTTGTTGTGGCTATAATGGCCATTCTTATTGCTAATGTATTTGCTAGTCAGAACGACCCGAGGAAACCGTTATCTCTTAGAGATAATACTACAAAACCTTTAACTCAAGATAGTAGGTTTATGCCTACCTATAATTTTGCTATCGAGCCTGTAACCATAATTGATAACTATTATGATTATTTCCCAGGTTCATATACCGGAAAACCTATGCAAAGAGTTCAAAATGCAACCATGGATGGGCATTGGTTAATTTTTCACACAAGAACTACTGCAAGTTCTAACCGTAGAGTCTACAAAACCTTTATCGATAATACCGGTAGTATCTTAGATAACCGTGCTTTTGCCTTAGCAGATGTCTGGGAAGGATATCCTGGTATGGCAGTTACTGAAGGTGGAAGACCTCTTTTAGCTTACCATGTTAACTTAGACGCTGATGCAGATCTTGAAGTAGCCTTCGGTTATGATGCTGTGATTGGTGGTTTTGCTTATGGTCAACACTCAGATCCTTTCACAATTATTAATAACCCATTAGAAATTGAAGTTAATGGAACTACTGTTTCCACTAACGAATTTATCTGGCCTTCTGTACAAGTTGGACCATCACCGGTTGCTGGTTCAGAACGTGTTTATATCATGGCAAAAAATGCTACTGATAATGGTTCTGCTATTTCTGAAAACGTTGTTGTTTATTACAAAGACTTTACAGAAGCAGAAATTGAAGGTCAAACACTTGATGGAAGCGGATGGTCTATGACTTCAATTCCTGAAATGAATGAATGGAATACTTCTACAGGCGAGTGGAGAAGACCTTATATGTCTTTCTTAGCTCATGAAGACAAAATTTACTATATCGGTTATCACATTGCTTACACTGAATCAGGTGAAGCCGGAAGTCCTCTCGATGAAGGAACTCTTACAGTATTTGTAAGCGATAACTATGGTGAAGGCGAATGGGTAAGACATTCAACATTTGGTGACTTCACAGCTACCAATGGTGGATATATTGATCCAAACACCGGAGAACCAATTGCTGGTGCTTACTTCGATGAATATACTGATGATCAGTTGAGTATTAGTATGGGACAATCAGGACACTTTAGTTCAGCTATAGACCATGAAGGAAGAATTCACTTCCCAGGTTTCTATACTTTACAAACAAACGAAGGTTCATACTACCCAGCTCTTCATACTGTAAAGAACATTACTTTCGATACAACTACAATGGAATGGACTCTTGCTGAAGTTCATCCTCAACAAGAAAATGGTTCAGAACCATTTATTCCTAATGACCCAATCGATATCACCCAATATGATTCAACCGTCAAATATTCACATGAGAATCTTTGGATGTGGTGGGACCAAGATGGTGATGGCTTATATGATGAAATTCTTGATGATGGTTCATGGGATGGTGAAGATGATGGTGTAACCCCTGCAGATACTGAATACTGGGGAATGCCATTATTAGCAACAATCTGGCCTTACATGTATTGGGATTCAGCAGCTGCTGACAATGCAATGATGTTCCATCTTCACACTGCTCATGTAACTAATGCTAACGAACATGGTATGATGGCTATGGCATGGCAAGATGCTGATAAAGCACGTATGAGAAACCTATATCCTGAAGATTACCCTGAACTTGCTCCTTACCAAAATATGGCTGAAATTGTGATTTCTGTGTCAGCTAACAATGGTAGACATTGGTCAGAACCAATCTACTTAAACGGTGTTGATACTCCTGAAATGCAGGATGAAATTCCTGAATTTCCATACTTAGGTTCTGAAGTTGATTTTATCGGTGAAGATGAAGAAGGCAACTTAATCGGTCGTATTCATATTATGTATCTTGATGATGATACTTATGGCTCATCAATTCAAGGCATCGGTCAAGCTACTGGTGGAACAATGAAATATATGGCTATTGATGTAACATTTACTAATGCTGTAACAAGCAATGATAATAACAATGTTACTCCTAACGTAGCTATGTTAAGCCAAAACTATCCTAACCCATTCAACCCAACAACTACAATTAGTTATAACGTAGCTAAAACCGGTGATGTAAAACTTAATGTTTATAACGTCAAAGGTCAATTAGTTAAAACTCTTGTTAATTCAGCTCAAACTGTTGGATTAAATCAAGTTGTTTGGAATGGTGATGATAATGCTGGTAACAAAGTTACTTCAGGCGTTTATTTCTACAAATTAGAAAATGCCGGAAGATCTGAAATGAAGAAAATGGTATTAATGAAATAATACCGGGAAGGCTTGCATCTTGCAGGCATCTCGTAAAATAATGATATAAAGCCTCGCTTACGCGGGGCTTTTTTAATTGCCCTCTGTATTTGCTCTTTGCAAATCTTTCCAAGAGGGGGGCCCAAAAGACGAGGAATTTTTCACCACAAAGGCACAAAGAACACAAAAAAGAGGAAGAAAGTCTATCCACTAATTACACGAATTACACGAAGAAGAAGAAGATATTTAGCCACAAATAACACAAATGAACACAAATAAGAAGAAAGCTTTAGCCACGGATAACACAGATAAACACGGATAAGAAAGAAGAAATAGCCACCGAAAACACTGAAAACACCGATAAGAAAGAAGAAGAACATATCCACTAATGAACATAAATCAACACGAATAAACACGAATTAATCAATCTAAAATAAACACAAAGCTAGAGCCCGTGCATCTTCAATCCCCTCTTCATTTGCTCTAGCAAATGTTTCCAAGAGGGGTGTCATCGAAGATGACGGGGTGTTTCTTCAATCCCCTCTTCATTTGCTCTAG
>JAEKNW010000014.1 GCA_016838885.1 Candidatus Cloacimonadota bacterium | reverse complement strand
ATTCCTTTAAGTATCTCGATGAAATCCCGATGATTCATCGAGATACTTAAAGGCATCACTAGGCAAACCCTTTTGTAATGCCTATTTAAGGCACTTAAAAATATGTGAAAGTTAGTCTGCTTTCAGATAAAGAGCAAAATTATATTTTGACAACTTTTCTTATAATACTATTTACAATATAAGAATAAGTTTTCTATTTTCTTGGATCCTCCAATTTGCTTACCACTCTACTTGAGAGAGAGCCTTTTTTTTCATTGACAGAATTACTTTCAAATTATAAATTTGAATAAGATTATTAATTAATAATTTTTTACCAAAGGAGAACATAAATGCAGAAGATCTCACCAATACTAATAATAGTATTAATTATCTCTATCATCAGTATAGCCTGTACCCAAGAAGATTCAAAAAGTCAAGCAAAAGTCAATGAATTCACCCAAGATCAAGTTAGAAATCGGAATCTAAAAACAGCAATTGAAGATTATAACAAAGGGCTCTATAAAGGAGCTTTAAGTAGTATTGACCATGCACGAAGCCAAAGATTGCGAGATGAGGATATTGACATTATGAATACTCTAAGCAAAAGAATTACAGAAAAAACTAGGGATACCATAGATTCTTTGAGAACGCTGGCTAATAGTGGAGAGCTTCATCTTTATGATTTCAAATACAACCAAGTAACTAGTAATCATGAGATTAGTTCTTTTAGAGATCAACTAATGGAGCTTAATAACAACTATCTGCAACGAGTTCAAACAGTGAATGATTCATATCTTATAGATTATTATTCTGCAATCGAAACTTTACAAAATAATTCTGAACCCAAAATTGAAAATAGAACTAGACTTTTTATTTCTAAAACTTCAACTTTGAGATTAAGAGCATTAATAACCGGTTATGAACAACCTAAACTTTATCTTGATTTTCATCCTTCTCAAAAAGAACCTGAATTAGAAACCATAAAATTTTCTAGTAAGAATAATTCTGTTTCTTTTAAGAAAAATAATCTAATAATCTCTGGTTATAATGTATCTGCTTCAAAAATTATAACTTTTAACTTACTAAACCAAGATTCCGAAATAAACTTAACAAATTTGAAAAATATGTTAAATGATGGAGGAATTACTATCTACTTGAAATGGTTTTATGACCCTGAAACTGTTTATCTACCTACCAAAACTGTTAAATCCCTTAAGGAGTTTTTAACAGCTTTTGAAAAATTGAATGAAGAATACTTACTACATAAAGATAAAATTTATGTACCTAAATATGTTAAGTAGTTTCAGATTCAAATAGAGAAAGTGATAAAAGCTATTTAACCGTTATTAATAATGAGTAACTGAAAAAGTAGGAAAAAAGTGGAGATCAGAGACCACTAAAAAAAACGAGGCAAAACCGAAATGCCTTATGAGTAGGAAAATTTTAAAGGAAAAACTATGTCTATAAGAAAGAAATTAAGAAGAAACACTCTTTTTATGGTCGCAATTTCAATATTTTTTATGTTATTTCTTGTAGGTTGTACTCCTAAACCAAGCAATTCTCAAATTGAAGAAGCTGTAAAAATTACCTTGAAAAACAGTATACCTGTATCTTGGGTTGGTAATTTATTAGGAGGCAGAAACGCTAGTTTAAAAGTAATTGAAGTGGTTGAGTTTGGGAAATTTAATAAGAAAGAAGAATATTGGCCAGTGAGAATTCGTGTTGTAGGTTCTGCTAATTTGAATGATCCCTTTAATCAAGGAAAAGTAGAACACTTCGACAGGATTGCTGAATTCAAATTTAGTCAAGATGATTATGGTAATTGGAAAGCTAGCCTGAGTGGAGGGAGATTTCAATAGCCTTTTAAACCCGAATGATGCAGTAGAACTTTGATGAAGAGTGCTAGATTCTTTTAGCAAAATAAGTTACAGAATTTGAAGGCATATAATATATATATTCCTGAAA
>JAEKNW010000013.1 GCA_016838885.1 Candidatus Cloacimonadota bacterium | reverse complement strand
AATTCTGATGACCCAATAAACTTTCCCTCATACTTCTCAATCTACGATACTTCAGTTCCTAACGAGTTTTCATTAATTTATCAAACTCAAATAGATAGTGATAATATGCTTTCAGCAGAGTTATTCGAAGATTATTTCATTAGAAAAACGGGTAATCATCAGTATACCGTTTATAATCTTGAAAATTTTGATGGGACATGTGTAGTGGACAACATTTATTTAGTCCCATCAACAAAATTTAAAGATGAGGGTGCAGTACTGTTAGATTATAACGATAATTGCTACTATTACTATATTATTGATGAAGACGGAATACTTCAGAAAAAATATAATTTAGGGGATTCCGCTCGAAGAATAGCAATTGATGGAGATAAATTGATAACCTATTCTATAGGTGATGTTAATTTTTATAATATAACAGAAACTGACAGCTTGGAGTATAGAGGTACTTTCTATCTGTCACAAGCTCTACCTGATTATCATTATAGTATTGCTTACATGGATGATAGAATTGCATTCACATCTTATGAGGGGATTATTCCTGCAATCTCGAAACTCTTTCTATATGATGTTTCGGACGTTAGCTCTGTTTATACTATTGAACTGCTTGACAGTGTTGATATTTCGAATCGACCCTTTTCTCAAGGAAGAACAGATTGTTCTCTAGTTCAAAATGGTAATAATTTGTATATAGCTTCATTAAACGGATATTTCTTACTGAGAGCAACAATTACCAACGATATAATAACTCTTGAGGATATAGGCCAATCATCGATAATTAACCTTGATTCATGGGGTTTACTAAAAAATAATATTTTCTATGTGAACAACATCCAAAGAAATTTTAGTATGTCTACATATTCACTGGAAAATATCTCAAATGTTCAAGAAATTCCCAATAGTTTTCCCGAGCATAGCATGTATAGATTTTTAGAAAACCAACAAAAAGTTATTCGTTACGATGAAATGACTGGAACAATATTTCTTTATGATTTTAGTGGAAATGATCTGGAATTAGAAGCAACTTATCAACCACAACCATTCATCCCTCAAGGTGTCTTTAGTGTTTTAAAATGGGATGGCACCCATTTCATTTATAGATCACTAAGTAGTCTCTACTCACTTAAGTATGAAAATGGAGAATTTATTTCAACTTGGTCAATTTCTAATGATGACTTTTATTTTTACAAATACAGTTATGCTATATATAATGGTTATCTCTATGAACACAATACAGATACAGGAGTCAAGGTTCACGAATATAACGTTGAAGAGATTAACCAAATCAACTCTCTTACTATACCCTTTAATGATACTTGGGACGGGGCTTTTTTAGCTGGGGACATATTAACAATTGCTAATAAAGTAGTTGATCTCTCTTACGATCCTATAAATCTCTCTCATAGGTATAACCTAAATCAAAATCGAATCCAACATGGCCCGGTGAAGTATAATGATTATCTTGTATATTGTGGAGAAGAAAAAATCTACGAAAACGGTGTTTTGGTTGATTATGAAGAAGGAGTCTCTATATACAAATTAATTGATGATAATCCAGTAAGAGTGGGTCAGATTGCATCTGGTTGGGCAGGTTCTGTTAAAGTTTTACCAGGTGGTACAGCAGATAGTTTTGATTTATTAGTCTATCATAATAACTTCTATGGGATTTACTCCTGTCAAGCTACCCCTAACGGTAATTTAGAAATAACTCCTGTAACCCTAAAGGCTGTTAACTACCCCAATCCCTTTAATCCGGAAACAACTATTTCCTATGACATCTCACAGCAAAGCCAAGTTACTGTCGATATTTATAATATTAAAGGACAGAAAGTAAAGAGTTTGCTTAAGGAAAATCAGGAAGCAGGACAGCATTCTATTATCTGGAAAGGTGATAATAATGAAGGCAAGAGAGTTAGTTCAGGATCTTATTTTTATCGGGTAAAAAGTGGAGATGAA
>JAEKNW010000012.1 GCA_016838885.1 Candidatus Cloacimonadota bacterium | reverse complement strand
GAGGGCATCAAGGAATGAGTTAAGGGCAACAAAGAAGATCGCGATAAGTGCACTTAAGGGGTTGTCCACAGAAAAATAGAATGAGATGCCCGCAAGTGCAGCGCATACCAGTGAACCCACTGAAAGAGCGTTTGGTGATATGCCTTTGTTCGCTACGCTTCTTGCTATCGGGTCGAGTATCCTTGTAGCTGCCGGTCTGAATGAATCAATGGTCATGGCTGTTCCTTGTATGTTCAATAATAGTAGAGGTCTATTACCGTATATTGACTATTAGTTTTTGTGGTTCTTTTTGGGTTTCGATATATAGAGTTCATTTTTTGGCAAGATCTACAAGATACTTTATTCTACATGAATGTTCGATCTGCGTCATTATGATATATGATTCCGAGAGTGTCTTTCCGATCGTGAACGGACCATGACTGTAGACCACCATTCCTCTATGTTCTTCAAACGCCTTTACAGCTCCTTCTCCAACTTCCTTAGAACCGATGCCACCTTTAACGATGGGTATCTCTTTCAGAAAAAGCTTTCCTTCACTATCAATAGGGATTATCTTGTCAGAATCTGTTATGAGGGTCTGTGTGACAGAATAGGGGCAATGTGCATGAACGATCGCCTTTGCATCTGTTCCCTGATAGATCGCACGATGGACCGATGTCTCTGACGATGCCAGTACGTCAAGTTCTGATGTACTTTCGATGGGAACTTCGACCACACTTTGCTCCGTTATCTCATCTAGTGCCGCACCGGTTCGTGTTATTATCATACTTCTTCCAACACGCACACTGATATTCCCGAAATTAGACTCTACAAGCCCGTGATCCACAAGCTTTTTCCCGAATTTTGCTATTTCTTGCCACATAGTATATCCAGTACCTTAGAATCAACCATTACATTTATCTGTTAGTATGCAATGTATGGGTACGTTTCAATAGCGCCTCGGTGGCTCAGCCCGGCAGAGCGAGTGATTTGTAATCACTAGGTCGCGTGTTCGAATCACGCCCGAGGCTTTTTTCTCTCTGTTTTAGTTTTGTTGTTAAATTTTTCTTATCAATTGGTTGCTTTATTCAGTCAATGAAAAAAATAGTATTGCTTCAAAAACATTATAACTTTTAATTGCAAACTGCACTATTTATATATAATGTGAAAGCATCCCTATTACTTTAGGGAGTAATGGCGAATGGGTGTGGTTAATGAGCAGACGGTGGTATATTATGGCTCTCCAGCTACATTTTTGGAGTATTCACTTTTTGTGATCTTATGCGTTGCGTTTTATTCTGCAGCATATGTGATTCTTAAAAAGTTCTATGCTGGAAAGTTCAAAGTGACATTTGTTATCGGTTATTTACTTCTTTGTATTTTCTCAACATTTCTGTCTGCATTGATCGTTTCTATATTTTAAAAAATCAGGTATGTCCTGACAAATGTCTTCTGCTGGCGAAATACACAATATAAGGTTTTTTTATGGTTGTGTCCACTTTTCACCGGCTAGAATGATATGGACGGTCAGTCTTCGACAAGTGTCTCTTTTTTGAATGCATCAATACCTATCCTATCGATAACGTCCCCCAACCTCTCCCTCTCTCTGCCGTTCTTACAATAAAGGTCAATTGTCCTGTCAACAATGCTATAAACCTTCTCCAGATCGAAAAGCTCCACAAGCTTTGTACCTTCACGGGGGAACCTTCCAACCTTTCCTCCCACGAATATCGTATACCCTATCTTTTCCGCTTGCATTGAATCCTTTTTACAGGCGAGTATACATTCTCCACAGAGTATGCATCTATCTTTGTCAATACGAATGCTGTTGCCTGATTTGGTTATGGTATTTGCTTTACAGCGCTTTATACACACACCACATTCTGTACACGTGGCTTTGTTCCATTCTGGATGTACCGTTCCCATGATACCAAGATCATTTTCTTGCGGTTTGAGACATGCTGAAGGACATCCTGTGATCCCGATCTTAAACTTGTATGGTACATCTGCCCCGAAATATAAATTGTCAAGGCGTTGTGCAATCTTCTGAGCGTCTATCAATCCGTGATTGCAGACCTGGTCTCCCTGACATGCTACAACTGCACGCACCCTCTTGCCAGCAACACCTGCCCTTATGTTTGCATTATCCATGTCACATCTGGCAGCATCCGTATCATTCAGGTTAATAAAAGGTATTTCGATACCCTGTCGGGATGTGATGTGCACATATCCGTCACCATATTTTTCAGCAGCATCTGCAAGTGCTCTTAAATGAGTTGCATCAATCTGACCGCCAGTGATACCAATGCGCATTGAGAACAAGTCTTTCTGTCTTTGAGGGAGAAAACCATTCCTTTTGAGTTGTACGGTGTTGAGGTTATTTTTCATATATCCCATCTCTATAAAATACTTATATCGGGTCTGGTCGATCTGGCTTAGCTTTGACTCATTTGGTATATGCTAGTTTCGTTTTAGTACTGACTCAATTCATTTTCGTTTCTCTTTTTTCTGGTAGTACAGTGAATTTAATTAAACATCACCTCATCTCTAAGACAAAATTCTCCAAGGACCTCTAAAAATGCAATTAAAACCCTATCACCTTTGGTAAATTTGAAGTGAATTGCCAAGATGTTCATTAAAAACTGTCCAAGCTCGTTCCTATCGCAGGAAACGATTTCATTTAGTCCTCTACTCATATTGCCTTTACAAGTGATAGAAAGAGGTTCCAAAAGAAATTGGTGCATTTAAGGCAAATCCGTTAAAAAATAAAAAAAAGTGGAAGGGTCAATTTAACCCTTCAGTATTACTCAATATCCTTTCTTCTTACAATAAATGCGACTGCTAGTAGTCCAGCGATGGCAAATACTGCCTCAAATCCAGGTAGTCCTGATTTCTCATCTGTTGTTTCTGGAGTAGTCTCATCTGTACTGTCATCTGATACAGGGGTTCCATCTGTACCTTCATCAGAATCGGTAGCTCCATCGGTGCCGTCAGTTTCCTCGGTATCATCCTCTGGTTCCTCTGTGTCGGTAATAGGAAGTACACTTGCTCCGCCACTACTGCCACCACTACTGCCACCACTGCTGCTGGCCGCTTCAATATTGAAGGATGCAGATAATGATTCAAATGAAGGCTTTGCTGAATCGCCTGTGTTCAGAGACAATTTCGCTCCGTGAGCACCGGTATTAAGTATGGATGTGTCAAGAGTTATAGTATACTCATATGCAATACTTCCACCACCTACTCCATAGCCATAGCCATAGCCATAACCGTATCCAAAGTCATAGCCATAACCCAGTCCGGAATCATAGCCATAACCATCACCATAACCATATGTTGATGATGGGACGTTGGTAGCTACAACTGTTATACCTGATCCTGATAGTACAGTTCCATCTGTTGAAAAGACAACTTCTTTGGTAGTAGCACCTGTGATATCCAATGAGAAATTCTCAATTGGTATGTATCTGTCAGGGTCCTCGATTGTCGCAGTAACATCAAATGTTACAGAATCACCCTTTGTAGGTGTGGTTCCGTCCAAGCCTGTAATTCCGAGTGAGACAGCACTTACAGGTCCTGATAATACCATCATTATTACAACGGCAATCGTTATTCCAATACTAACATATTTCCATGCTTTTTGGTTCTAGATTTCGATTGCATATTTAACCTCTAATTTTTATAAGACCTCATTCCCATATAATAATTATAATAAAATTTGGTCAGTTATCTTCAAGTTATTCGTTATGACCAATAAACTATATAAAAGCACCGAAATATTTGTTCATTGTTATGAAGTCTGATTATCTTGATATGAAAGTTATGATTGAAGTATAGATCTTCTATGGTGCAACAAAATGATTGTTGTCATCAATATAGATATCAATATTCCTATCATATATGTGCTGAAGGGTTTATAATAAATATCCCTGCTATCTGCAATATTATCGGATGTTGCAAATATTGATGTTAATCCTGCTGAATCCAAACTTCTACCATTATCGATTCCCCAGCCATTTTGATCGTGGTCAGTTGAAGTAAAAAGTATATATTCTGCTGAGTCATGCAAACGATACTTAAATGGCGATACTTTAGTATAGTTGAGTTCTTTTCCCGATGTATTGATTGCATCCATCTCAATACCTTCTGTATCAGTAGGTGCTACCAAATAACCATGATCATTAATATCGATTGTTCTGCTCAGTTCTACCAATTCAACCCAATTCTTTATTTTGATCAAAGAATTTACTTCCCGTATCCTTGAAGTCTTATGAAGGTTCTTAAATACGACAAGTTCTTCATTTTCCATAACTAATTCCAGATCACTCTGATCATAGAGGAAATCATATTGATAATAATCAACATCCTTTGCAAGAACTACATATTTGACGTTCAATGGCACTATGAGTTCTCCAAAGTTGTTGATTTCGTTTTTGTGTTCCAGTAAATACCCCATAAAGTGCTGTGTTGGCTTTGCACTTTGTGTTTGTATGTTCCCGACTTCTGCATTCTCCCCGATAATTGTGGGTTTTTCAAAGAATATGTCTGCGGGATTTGCAATCCTCCTGTCGCTCCAACTGAAGCTCATATATAAGTGCCAGGGGAAGAACAGGACATCAAAATCTTCGGTATCGTTGTTCAGAAAATCGTTGACATCATACCATTCGGAAGGGTAATCTCTTGGCTCGATCTGACCGTGAAAACCATTGAAAATAGTGAACGAATAAACTAATGGAACTGCAATTATGAGCACAGCCAGAGCTATTGAACATATCTTTTGTTTATTCTTTGATAACAGTTCTATTTTTTTACTATTTCTAAAACCATTTAAAAGTTCATCAACACCCAAACTTCCCAGGAATGAATATGTTAGAACCAAAACACCTACGAATTTCTGAGAATCTCTCATGCCTTTAAAAATAAAGAAATGATCGAACAAGTACTCAAAGATAGGTGCAAAATATGGGTATGAGATACCACCTGCAAGTACCAAAGAGATCATGGCAGATAAGACTAGGCCTTTGTGCAGGGGTTTCTTTGTGTTAGACAAAAATCCGTGAACTGTGAAGAACAAGATCGCAGTAAATAGTAGCACAAATATCCACTTAGGTGCAAAATGAAATGGATAGGCATATCCCCCACGCCAGAAACCATACATCATTGAATTTGAGAGCAGTATATTCCCTGAAATTGTACCGCTGGCGGTGAAAGTGGATAGGTCAGGTGCTGATATGTGGCTTAATATTGATGATCCTTGAAAAAGAGATGAAAATACAGGTAAGACCCAGAACATATTGACTGCTGAATAAACTAAACCTAAGTGAATAGTACTTTTTATAATATTCTTTCTTTCTTTTTTCTTATCATATAGGGCAAAAATAAATATGCAAAATTGAATGAAAAAAACAGTTAGAAGAACATGCGGGTCGAATATGCCTACAATAGTGGTCCATAGCAATGCCCTTCTCCATTTAGTTCTATCCTCTAGAAAATCCGAGAAACTTCTTATTGCAAGAGGTACAAAAGCATATGCTAAAAGTAAATAGAGATGTCCAGCCAAAAATCGGGTATAAATGAACGGATTTATTGCATACAGGGTTCCGCTAAAATGTTTGCCGTAAACAGACTTAGATGGAGCAGATATGTGGGCAGATATACCTGATATTAAAAAAACTGAGAATAAGATTATCTTTTGTGTAGCCCATGAAGGCAAGATAATTTCTATAAATTGAAGGGCTGCAAGGAACGGGGTCTGTCCCCCAATGCTGTTGTTCAGGATGTGATCGGCAAGATAATTTCTGTGAGGGGCCCAGATGGTATCTAAAGTCAGAATGTAACCAGGTCGAAAAAGCGGAAGGAAGATCGTAAGTGTCAGTATAGTATAATAAATAAGGGTATATTTATCGATTGAATGCCGAGCTATACGATTTTTTGATCTCCTCATATGGCACCCGATTTAATTCTCATTTGATTGTCTCAGAAGTATGCTCAAAAGCAGATACATAGAAGTAAATCCAATTAATATCAAAAACATCATTTCCATATATCCCCTGACGATCCACCATCCGAACATGGTTCCATATACATACATTATAACAGATATAATTCCTAGATTGATCGATACATCCTTTGATATACTTTTCATATGCATCAGATGGAATCGTTTGATTACTTGTTCCATGCGGGGCAGGGATATTGGTGTATGCTTTATGGAAGGTTTCAATTCACGGACTTTTTGAAATATGAGTATATCTCCTGCATATCTACTGCCATATGCGTATAATTTATGGAAGGTTCCTGATACCCATACCATTGCAGATTGGAGTTTTTCTGGAGTACTATCGGGAAGGGATATTTCTAGTAACCGTACCGTCACACCAATGACCAATAGATAATATGCATATATGGCAAGGTTTTCAGCACGAGTCTCATCCCCCATTGCAAGTGTCACTGCTGTGGCTGCAAGCAAAACGAATGCAAGAAATATCGGATAATTGGATGGTGGGAAGTTACTTGTTTCCATTTTGATCTTTACCTTGGAGAGATTCTTCGTATATCAGTTACATCTTATAACTTTAATCGATTGGTCAACATGATGCAGACGTATCATTATACCCGGTTCAGTTTTCTGACGATCTTGGATATCATCTCTGCGATGGGGGTTATGGCTTTATGATTCGGCATACCAGCAAGGAATATTGATGCATCTTCTTCTGTCAACAAATTGAAGCTTGCTAATGCCACAACATATATGATGCCACTTAGGGTCAGACTTCCCACCAGTGTGAAAAGATCTGTATGTGGAAGAGTGTGCAGTACTAGGAGCAGTACACTAAAGCTTAACAGTGTTTTCACCATTGCAAGATGGTCAAGTTTGAGCTTATATATGTGCACATAAAGAGTCGCCATTACGATACATCCAATTGAGCATGCAATGGTGGTAGATGTTGCTGCACCGACGATCCCGTACGAAGGGACCAAAATGATCAGCAAGATGATCTCTATTATTACGGCTAATGGCAGGATAATTGCTGGGACCTTTGGTGTATTGCGTGCCTGGAATATGTTTGTAAAGACCATTGTCATGGTCAAAAATCCCATGCCAATGGCCACTATGGCAAGTGCTGGTGCACTTGCTATATATTCAGATGGGAACATTAACATAATAAATGCGTCTGGGACAGTTGCAATCACAAGTGCAATGGGAAGGATGAACAACGCACCATATTTGATACTCTTTGATGCATACTTGTCATTTTCGGTGTGCTTTGAGATGTACGGGAATAGCACACTCATCAACGCACCTACCATGAACATGGGTAACTGTGCAAGGATCAAAGCTGCCCTGTAATATCCCGAAAGCGCATCTGAAAGCGCGATTTCTGTGAGGAACTTCACACCTATGATATCGATGTTCATGAGCATTGTGGTTCCAAGTGTGCCAAAGAACATCGGAAGGGCGAAGAAGTATACATTGGTATCACCCCATCCTTTTGTTTTCCAGAAGGTGAAGTCTTTTGTCAGTAAGATTGCAATGGAAAGCCCAATGAAAACTGATATGGGGAAGCTTAGGACTGCACCAAGTGCCCCCAATCCCATCTTGACAAGTATGACTCCGGATATGAGTTTTACAAAAACGGTTATGACTCCGATTAATGCAAAGGACTTGAAGCGGAAAGTTCCCTGAAGTATACTAAGGTAAATTATTGATGTGGAAGCGAGCATTATTGAAATCAGGAAGCTGATCACTAATAATTTGTAACTTGTTCCAAGATTGATTATATTGGTTGTATATCCAATATAGAATAACATGGATAAGAGTACAGCAATGCCGATGTTTGCAATTAAAGCGCTCTTAACAATGCGGTGTTTTGTAGAGATATCATGCTTTCCTGAGATGAATTTGGTAGTGGTAAGTGGAAATGCGGATGTCACAAACAGTGATAGTATGAGCAAGAATGATGCTGATACACCCAACATACCGAATTGTGCAGGTGTCAGCATCCAGCCCATTACAACATTGAATGCATAGTTAAGGAATGCACCTATGAAAAATGCCGCAAACATCACAAAGCTGTTCTTTGAAGGATTGGTCATGTATTACCTCGGTGATCCATAATTATTTATTATACGGGTCAGAATCGATCTCATCTACCCCGATACAGGTTCAGTGCACTATAATACCCGACCAGTGTCCCGACAACGATAAAAAAACTCCACTCCGGCACTTGCATGACAATATACCCTGCACTAAGGAACACTAAAAGCATCCCTGCAAAGTCGTGCAGATGTGAATCCATCATTAACACCTTACTCACAGCTGAATCACTTTTCCTGACCACAGCCGCACCGATGCCAGCACCAGTCAAAACGATCCCTGCAACAGCCATGTCTGATTCTCCTCTGATGAACGCAGCCACAAGCACTGCAAGCCCACAGATGACCGTCAGTACATCAAGCGGAAGCGAACGAGTCATCCTTTGCATGTGATTCCTCACAGACACTGCCGCGAACATACCGATCAGAAGCATTATGAGCTTTGGATATAGTTCACCGGTAAATATGGTAGGCGGAATTTCATCTCCTGTTGGTGCGTAAGCAAAATCCTCTCCCACTATCTCTAACAACTCGCTGGCCTGCATCCCCCTAGTGTCCACACTAACAACATACTGGCCATCTCCTTGGTAGAACTCATTATATCCCATATCGATGTTGAATGTAGAACCGGTGACAGGCAAATCCTTAGAATATATTTCCTTCTTACCGTTATCAACAACCCTGTAGACCTTGACAACTGCCATCATATCCCAATCCACCAGTTCAGCAGGGAACGGGGAACCTATGCTGATGGTACCGCGTATCCCGTTATCTTCTTGCAGGTCTGCTGAGAGTATTGTAACTGTCGGGTTGATTACCCGAACCTGATAGTCCACTGACTTTTCAATGGTGGAGTATTCGGTCCTGATTGCCACTGTGATCTTCTGGCTGCCTTGTTTTTGAGGCGCTTTCAGTACGACCCTGAACTCTTCCGACTCACCTAACGAGAGATCAAGTCCCTTGACAATGGTTTTGTTATCCCCCTCTGTGGATATTGTGATCTCAGGTGTGCCCATATACCTTACATCTATAAAGTTTTTTACAGAAAACTGGATTTCCATATCCTCTTCTTGATAATAGCTCGGGTTAATCGTAATCTCATCCACGTCAATATTAAGATCGCCAGTACTGGCTGAGATGATATCTTCAAGCCAGACGGCACTCTTTTCCTCTGCATCGAATACTTTTGCTACCTTAAAATTCACACCCTCATCCCCATTCTCAAAGTTTAGGGATACTATTTCACCTTCCGATGCTACGTTTGAGTCTATTGTTTTGCCAAACTTGCTTAAACTGAACATGGCGTTTTCATTTGCGATGTCATCTAGGCGGAGTGTGTATATTGAACCGATGCGGGTGGTTGGATTGGTGGAGGTGAGGTTGATTTCATTTATGTAGCCGGAGGCATTATTCATGGTGATGGGGTGGAGGTCGAAATTGTCGAAATAGCCGGTGCATTCGTAGATATCGAAGCCTACTTTTCCGGCAGGATTATCATCTTTAAATTCGGTGGTTAGGGCGAGTTGGTTGTCGAAGTAGACATAAATGTTTTTGTTGAGGCGGACTACTTTGAGATGTTCCATCACGTTGGGATCAAATTCGATAGAAGTGTTGGTAGAAACGTTGATGTACGTTAGGGTTTTGGAGAATGTCGGTCCGTTTGATTCAATTTTAAGCCCATCTACATGTTCATCACCCCGATTATTATCTCCAAAAACAACTCTTGCATAGTTATCTAAATCTTCATAGTAGAAATAAAATCCTACCTGTGCAAAATCTAATATTCGTGTTTTGTTTGCGGTAAAATCAATTTCACATAGATATTGTTCTCCTTCAAATGGTTTAAAAATTAAATCTGCTCTATTGCCAGTAGAAGATAGCATTCCGTTTGTACTATACCATTTATGTGATGTCATTGTATTCCATTTTGCTACATCAACATCATCAAATTCATCCGAATAAGTTTCAGTTTGTGCCGTGGTAAGGCCCATGCTAATAATCAATAAGATGAAAATTAGAATAATTCTTTTTTTTGATAATTTATTCATCATATCGCTCCATGCAGATTATTTCTCCTCTATTTTAGTATCTAAATAACATCTGTTTTAGAGAGATTTTATCATGTTTCAATTTAAAATCATTTGAATCTTTTATTTATCAATTTGTACAATTTTTTTCTTTCATCTCGTAGCAGATATGCCATGCAAAGAAAAATAGTAAATCCAGATATAACAAGTCCGATTATAAAATATGTTTGAGGCATATAATATATTGTGGCAATGAAGTTTTCGCCTGTATCAAGCTTGTGGGGATCAATGTACCAAGCATTGGCGTAGGTGTCAACAACGAAATGATTCTCTTCGGAGATAGGTTCGTCAATAATTCGGTTTAAATCATTGAAATTGAAGAACTTTGATTCAGATTGACATTCAGTTACGTTTACAGTATCATAGATAGTTATTGGTTCGCATTGCATTGTGTCGGTAGTTATGTACATCTGCCAAGAGGGGTGGTATGTTTCGGAGAATATAAGGTAGAATGGTTCTTTGGCGTTTTCAATTTTTACATTATATTTGGTGGGATTCAATTTTTGGAAATAAATATTAGGGTAGGTGGAAGAGTCCACTTGAGGAATGACTTTATTTTTATTCTGAGATAATACAATAATATTTAGCTGTTCATTTTGTAATTTGTTAGACTTCAAAGTTTGGTGATAATCTTCAATTGAATCAACAGTTTTTAGTCGAGGGATTGTATATATATGAGGGAAGTAGTTTTTATTTTCAAATACGATTATATTTTCATTTTCATCAACGATTTTTATTTCTTCTAAATTTACTAATGTTTCATATAAATTTTCATTTCTCCAAATAGGGCGAATATCATGTACCTCGTTATAAACCGTATACTGACCATTATTTAAATAATGCGGCAAAACCGATTTATAATTATTGCGATAAAATATATACTTAATAGACAATAAATCTAACGAAGTGCCAAGATTTCCATAAGTATCACCATGTAGATTCAATGCCATATCTCTTATATATTGAGATTTGACACCATTCCCCATGCTTGATTTTTTAGAATAAGTAATAATTGGATCAAGACCATTATATTTACTACTATTATATTTAAAAGGCTCAATCATTGGCAAATATAAAACTCTATAATCTTCTGGTGATTCTTGGTACTTATCCATAAGCGAGAGGTCATTGTCATCAAAACTGTATACTTGAACCTGTCCATTTAAATTTCCTGTATAAATAAAAGGATTGTAAGCTGCAATCATAATAATTAGAATCAAGGTGGAAATAAATTTATAACTTACAACTTTTTTATAATTATATATTTTGTGAAAAGTATAGGCAAGCATTACTGAATAAGAAAAGCTTATTAAAAAAGTTAAATGATACACTTCTCTGAATAGATTAAATACAGAGAAACTTGAATAAAAAAAAGAAACTATATTTGCAAAAGGCGGCAACAAAGCAGTTGTGAATATTAAAGATATGATACTGATAATCCCAAAAAATAATGGTACACGATCTTTAGTTATAATCAATGAACTATAAACTAAAATAATTATCAAAATCGATAGAACACTCCAAATTGATCTATAGTTATATTCATCTAATGCTGTTGAAAAATGATGAGAACGATACCCAATCAATCCAAAAGCATTAATTATGGACGTGCTCCATGAATTCAAACTTCCAATATTTGAAGCTGTGCTTACAGTCTCGGTTAGACTTGAAATATTAATTACGCCGGGAAGAATCCAAAATGAGTGAACTAATAATGGTATCAAAGTTATGAGTACTGTTATTTTGATTGTTTCAGACAGATTTACTTTAGCTACAAGATAACTATAGAATACAACTAAACTAACCAACATAACGCTAAACTGAATCTGAATAGAGGCAAAAGCAACCAAAAGTCCAGCTAATATTAAGTATTTAATTCGAGTAGTATTTATATATTTTATTACAAATGTGAGTATTAGCGGTGAGAGCGCATAACCAACAAGATAAAGTATATGTCCTGCTACAAATTTATTATAAATTACTGGGGTTGTGGCATAAAATATTCCGGAAACCAATGAAGGGACATAAGCTAATTTAAATGATTTTCGTACTAATAAATACATAAAATATCCACTAGACACAAAAAGTATAAAAAGTACAATTTTGATAATAGTGGATCCAGTGAATCCTAAGTAGGAAAATGGCATGAGTAAATATTGTAGTAAATATTGCGCAGGATAAACTATGGGAGCTCCTATATTAGTATTACGCCATATATATAATGCGTGATTTACATAGGTTTCTAATTCGTAAGTAGTATATGGGAAATTCCAGTCATGATTGAAACCGAATCGGTAATTAGTAAGTAATATACTACGCAAGATTAAAATAGTCAAGGTTATGTAGATAATCAAAGCAAAATTGTTTTCCCTTTTCAAAAAAGCCATAATTTTTTTATTAGGTATCATATCTATCGTTGCACAAATCCAAAATCTGTTCATATTCCCTTGCAGAGGTTTTGTTCCAATCATATTTTTCAATGAACTTTTGACCATTTTGACCCAAATCCACTGCCAAGTCTGCATCATCAAGCAATTTCAGTATCATTTCAGCGAATTGATTAATATCGCTGACTGGAATCTTCAGTATGTTATTTTCATAGATTCCCTCATATATTGGTAAATCATAAGAAATAACCGGCAAGCTACAAGCCATTGCCTCTGCAATAACTAAAGCCCAACTTTCATGTAAACTAGAGCATACAAATATTTTAGTTGACTTAATTAATGAGAATTTCTCATCACCCGATACTGTTCCCAGTAACTCAATATTATCCATCAAATTGTTCTCTTTTATGAGTGACTTAATTTTATTCACATAAGGTTTTGGCCCATCTCCAATAACACATAATTTTGCGGTAGGTTTACTTACACACACCAGTTTCCATATTTTAATTAAATCAAAAATACCCTTCTGAGGGTGAAACCTTCCAACAAATGACGCATCATATTGCTGTATTTCTTTTTTAGGAATACTTGCAATCTTTTTGAAGTCAATACCACCGTTTATAACATGAATTTTTGCGAAGGTTTTTTCTTCTAATATTTTTTTATCAAACTTATTCAAAACCCAAATTTCATCTGCATATCTTGAAATACAAAAAAAACTGATTTTCTGCAATAACCAGAACCCTAATAGATTGAGAGAGGGTATTTTTATCTTAATAGACTTTTGATTTTCGAATCCGACAAAGGGATTTCGTGCAATCAAATACAGTCCTGAAACCCATTTTATTTTTGGATTTTTAATTTTAATAAAGCATGCAATAATTGAATCTGCAATCAAATCAGAGGACGAGTACAATAAATCTCCATTCGAGAAATCATATTTTTTATAATTTCGTAAAAATGAAAAAATCCTTTTCAGATAAATAAATACTATTTTTAAAGAATTGTGTGGTGGGGTGAATTTGGATTCCGGAAATTCTATAAATTGCTGTTCATTTATTTTAATTTTATTTTTAATTAAAAAATTATAATTTAAGTTTGTACCAAGAATGTATAAATCACATAAATTATTCCAGTATTTAATAAACTCTAAATTGATTCGATCTCCGCCACTCATGCCATTTAATGAGAGTCGTGTATTAAATAAAATGTATATTTTTTTAGATGATGTTGTCATACAAATCACCAATATATAATATGTTTTTCTTACTATAATTTTCTAGTATATAATTCCGGCTTTTTTTGGTCATGTCTTTGAGTAATATATTATTATCCTGCAACTTGGAAATCGCCTGAGATATATTCTGACTTCCTGGATTTATTAGCAGTCCTACATCGGATGATAACACTTCAGAAATACCTCCTACGTTTGTTCCAATGACAGGAGTTCCACAAGCTAACGATTCAATAATTACTCTCCCAAACAATTCTTCATATTTAGAAGGGACAACAGTTAAGTCTGCTGCTGAATAGTATGGAGGCAATTTAGTATTAAGTATGGTTCCTATAAATTTAATTTGATTATTTTGTTCTGCTTTGAAAATGATATCTTCTTTCAAATCACCAGTACCTATTATTAGTAAACAAATAGATGTTTTCATCCCCTCAACAGCTTCAATTAAATCAAGAATGCCTTTTTTTTCTAGCAACCTACCTACAAACAATACTGTAAATATATCAGGAATATTGAGTTTTTTCTTTGCTTCATCCTTTGAAATTGGAATAAATACTTCTTCATCTACCCAATATGAATATTTTTGACATTTTTTGATTCCTAATTTTTTAACTTCATTTAAAGAGGGGGTTGTTGTTGTTAAAACTAAATTAAATGACTTTAAAATAGTTGCTACAATTTTTGCAAATTTATTTGATTCAAACCCATAAATACTATGTAATGTGACTACCGTTTTCTTCTTAAATATCTTTTTTAATAAGAACCCTATGAACGCACCATTTATACCCCTGCAATCAATAAGATCTATATCACGAGATCTAAACAGCAAAAAAACAAAAGAACTGATGAATAATATTGGCGTCAGATACAAAAAAGCTAAAATTGGAATTTTTTCAACCTTTGGAAATAGATTTAATCCAATCCATGGGATTCTGTATATATGTAAGTTTTTATTCTTTTCATAAATACTATATTTTTTTACTTTTGTTGTTAGAGGTGAATAAGTTACAACAAATATTTTTCGTTTTTTACTTAAAACATCACAAAAAGTATCTAAAGCTGATTCTACTCCACCTATATTTGGTCTAAAAAATGGACTAATCAATAAAATATTTTTACTTTCCATGGTTTGATCTTCCATCAATTAATTAATCGACTTGCAAAGTCTTCCTCTATTTTAGCTATCAATCTATGCATCTACTTTGTTAATTACAACATAGAGATCTGTATTCAAGAAATAATTTAAAAAATTTTTTCTGCTTTTCTAATACTATATATTTATCATAATTTCTAAAAGATGACATATATTTTTTCAATGAGAAATAGTTCAATTCATTTATATGATATTCTTGACTTTTCCATTTTAAGCCAAAAAGATTTGATATAAAAAAGAGTGGTTGAGTCATAAATGAATTTGGGGATGTATGTATAATAAGTTGTCCATTTAGTGCTAGTACTCTCTTGGCTTCATTTAATGATTTTATCAAATCATTCTTTGACAAGTGTTCTACGATATCACTCATAAATATTAAATCAAAAGAATCATCTTCAAACTCTAATTGTGTACAATCCATTTTGTATATTTTCAAATACTTTTCATATTCGTCATATAACTTATTTTCTTTGCATAATTTGATAGCATCGTCACTTAAATCGATAGCAACACAATTAAATTTATTGGTAGCTAAATGAAATGAAAGGTCTCCACGTCCACATCCTATGTCTAATATTTTATTTTTACTGCTTAAATCTGAAATTGACAGAAGTGTTTTAAATTTATTTTACATATCCCCGCGAGAATATTCTCTATGACCTTCTACTTGGTTTAAATAATAGTTTTGATTATATAATGCCCCAAATTCTTTTTGTGCCATATTTTTACATATCCTTTTCCTTTAATTTTTTTAAAATATATCCACTCGCGTGTTTATTTTTTAAACATTTAACTGAATAATTTATTGCCACAAGTCTCACAATCTTAATTCGATGTAAATATAAATTTCATCTTCTCTCACCACTTATCTCTATCTTCTATTTTTGAGTTGAACAATTTATTTACACTTTCATATCCATAAACAATCAAAGTTATCCAGCAAGCAAAGATGTGAAACACCCATGCGATGTCTTTTTTTTGAATCCAGCCTCGTCCAGCTTGTCCCAATAATGGGAATACCAATATTGTATAAACAATAAATTTCAATAACTTTCCCTTAGACAACGTTGACCACGGATACTTCCGAATCCCCTTCTTCTCGTAATATCCGTAATCCTTTATCCTACGCCGTTGTTTTTTAATAAATGTGGATATAGTGCCTGAAAATATGTGTACAATCCCAGTTTTTACTTTTGCAAACTTATTTTGACCTTGCATTACAAGTTCATACACTACATCAATATCAAAAAGATAATCTCCAATGGAGCAGTTATCAAGTATTTCTTTTCTAATTAAGAATCCGTTGGCTCCGATTGTTGGGAGTTTTTTTTCGTCAAGTCCTACTTTAAGATAGTCGCCCATATCCTCTTCATCAACTGGCATTTCAGTCCATTTACCAGTAATCAGGTTCATCCTGTCATAATTTCCCATGAACATACACAAAGGGTCATTCATTCCAATCAATGCACAGTATCTTGTGATGAGTCCATCTTCTTTCCTGTATGTATAATACAATGGCTCTGTACCCACAATTTCTGCATCTGAGAACGGAACAATCATCTGGAAAAGCCAATCATTTTCAGGTAATATATTATCAGAATCGATTAGTGCAATAATTTTACCAGTTGCATGCTTTACTCCCACAGCTTTTCCAGCCTCACCAGTTTTGAGGGGATTTGGATAGATTTTATCGGTGTACTTTCTTGCAATCTCTACCGTACCATCCGAAGAACCTGCATCTGCAATTATGATTTCGATTTTGTCTTTTGGGTAATCCTGTTCGTGGATGCTCTGCAGGCAATCAGAAAGGGTTCTGGATGAATTGTATGTTGGAATTACAATTGAGAGTGATGGTAGAGTCATATATTGTTACTTCCCTTGATATGCTTCAATTTTAAATAAATAAGAGTTTATTGCTTCTGATTACACAATTTTTCAATCTTAAACCCGTTCCGTATCCTATACAAGAGAAAATAGCTCTGCGGTTTCATTTCATAGGCGAATGTATCCATCAACATGTGCCCCACAAATCCAATCGCTACACCGATAAACAGCACATGCACATGGAAGATAAATGTCACAATCACCGCAACAAACAACAATTCATACGAGTGCAACACCACGATAACCTTCCCATAATGCTGATAAAACCCGCTGATTTCCGAGATATCCAAGGATAGACGCCCACAGTAGAGATAATAATCAAAAACGTGATCGATATCGATAACAGTACCGGATATAAAGCATGCGACTGCTGCAGTGAATGAATTTGTGATCGTGAAGATGACTACTGCAAGGGTTGTGGATGCAAGTATATGCCATTTGGGCATCATGTTGTAATCTCTATTATCTTATCTAATTATCAGAAGCTACATTCTAATTCAAAGATAGCTTCCGCTTCAACAAGCAATCCATGTTTCTTCATGGTGCTTGCAAATACAAAGTTGTATATTATAGTCCATAACAGGAACTATCAAATATACAACTCAAAGTTCCTCCGGGTATTAGCCTAGTCTGTTCACCGACTTAAAATACTCAAATGTCTTCTCCATTCCATCTCGCAGATCAACTTTTGGTTCCCAACCAAGTATCTTCTTTGCTTTTGTGATATCTGGTCTTCTTACCTTAGGGTCGTCCTGGGGAAGATCACAGAATATGATATTTGAACTGCTTCCGGTCATTTCGATCACAGTTTCTGCAAATTCCAATACAGATTTCTCATCGGGGTTACCAATGTTCACAGGTTCGCAATAATCGGACATCATGAGTCGATATATTCCTTCGACCTCATCTGACACGTAGCAGAACGATCGTGTCTGCGAACCGTCACCATAAACGGTTATGTCTTCTCCTTTAAGGGCCTGGTTGACAAAATTGGGGACTACCCTGCCATCATTTCCACGCATCCTGGGTCCATAGGTATTGAAGATGCGTACAATGCGGGTATCCATGTTATGGTAGCGGTGATATGCCATGGTGATCGCCTCAGCATATCGTTTTGCTTCGTCGTAAACACCTCTTGGGCCTATGGTGTTCACGTTGCCCCAGTACTCTTCTGGCTGTGGATTTACTAGGGGATCGCCGTAGACCTCTGATGTGGATGCGAGGAGGATGCGTGCTCCTTTTTCCTTGGCGAGGCCAAGCATATTGTAGGTTCCAAGGGCTCCTACTTTTAATGTCTGTATGGGCAGCTCCAGATAGTCGACCGGACTTGCAGGGCTAGCCATGTGGAAGATGTAATCTATATCTTCGTCAAGGAAGAGGGGTTCTGATATGTCGTGGCTGATGAATGTGAAATTATCCTTGTCTTCCATGCAGTGTGCGATGTTATCCATGTTGCCGGTGACAAGGTTGTCCACGCATACGACCTCGTGTCCTTTTGAGAGCAGCAGGTCGCACATATGCGAAGGCATGAATCCTGCTCCTCCAGTAACTAACGTTCTCATTCAATCTCACCTACTGTATTCGGCATCGGGGTTATATCGATGACAAACTTTTGACATAATTGTATAAATGATAGCATGATCATTAGCTCCATCTCGTTTCATTTGTTTGATATTCTCAGTGTGATCACGTATTTGCCCCCGCGGGACGTTATTCTTCTCGAACATTTCTTTAATCATGGCGATCAGTTTCCCTGTTTTAAGTTGTGTTTTTTGGGGATGGTTATTGATAAGACCACACTCGTTGCAAGCATGATGTTTCTTGATCGATTCAACCACAGGTAGGTATTCGTTTTGAGTAAAATCCCATTCATGGTGGCAATTATCTATTTCCATATCAATCACATGTTTTTTTATTGTTGGAGAAATCCGTAAGGTGTCCGACCACAGACCGAATTCCTCTTTTTATAAACTTCAGATCATCCATAGTTCTAATTGAGACAAGTTTTCTAAAAATATAGTTCGGGCTGAGGAATATCTTGTAGAGTTGCTGTGTCAGTTCTTTTATGTCCTCATCAGTCATGGGGCATTTCATAATTGGCTGACGCATATCATACTCATCCCAATCCTCTGTCCTTAACCAGCCATTCTCCTTACATTCATCGAACAGCGGTGTACCTGGATATGGGACCATAATTGTACCCTGTAGGGTGTCTGCCCACCCCTTTTTGAAGATATGCTTTGCCAGATTGATCGTGTTCTGGGCATCTTCCTTTGTTTCCCATGGATGGCCCATCATCACTGTCAGATGCGGATTAAGGCCTGCTTCTTTAGCCATCTTGCATGCAGAGGCTACATCCTCTACCTTGATGCCCTTATCAAGCCTGTCAAGTGTCTGTTGGTTTGCAGATTCCATTCCAACCAGCAAGAATCGGAATCCAGCTTTGCCCATGAGTTTGTAATCTTCCTCTGTGAGTGCGTTCACTCGCATATTACAGTGTATCTCTACCTTTTTGTTGTACCCGCGCTCGATCATTCCTGTGCAGAACGTCCTGAGCCACTGGCCCACAGGGAACGTACCAGTATCATCCATGATGCTTTTCACACCATACTGCTCGATGAGCATCCCAATCTCATCCAGCAAACTTTCGGGGCTTCTCGTCCTGAAATTCGGATATGTAGTGGTCCATGAACAGAATCTGCATTTGTGGTACCAACAATCCCGGCCTACCATTGTGTACGTGCCTGGGGTTGATGTGAAGTTCCCGTTGTGAACACTGTACAGTTCCCAGCGTGTGAGGTCGCGATCAATTAACGGCAGTGTGTTAAGATCATGGTTCAGTTCGAATTTTCCTGTATTTACTATTGAACCTTCTTCCTTGTACCAGATGCCGGGTTCCAGTTTATTTCCATATAAAAGATGGTCTGCAATGCTCAGCAGAAGAAAATCATAATCACCACCTGTCAGTATGAAATCTACCCTGGAGTTCTTCATTGATTCTTCTGGCAATGCAGTCACATGATCTCCCATCAGGACCACTGCCATATTCGGATAACGGGTTTTGAGATCGTCAATGATCTTCCAGTGTTGCTTGACTACTGGTGTTTTCGTTTCCAGTGCCAGAATGTCCACTCCCTCACAGCAAGGAATCCACTCCTCATAACTGAGCTGTTCAGCGATTCCATCAGCCCAGACCACATCATATCCGTTTTCCTTCAATAATGTTGCAGCATAAGCTGGAATCATCGGATAGATGTATGTAGGTTTGTTGAACCATTGGAACTGCCTGTTCTGACTCAATAAGGGAGTACCCTTATCACTTTCAAGCGGGGGATAACCCACACATATTTTCATCGCTCAAGCCTCCTCGCAGCTATACCTTTTAAAAAATAAAATCCGTAAAAAACATGTGTCAGAAATATGCTCATTCCGGTAAGTAAACCTAGTCCGAGATTTCCATATCTGTACACGGTATTTCCCATGGTCAAACCTAACAAAATAACGTATAATCCCATGGGTGCCAATATGATCGGATACCAGAAAAACAAAAATAATGAAGTGACCAGATATACAAGGAACATGCTTGGTATAAAATACCCAATTCTAAGAGATGTTTCCGGATATTTCTTGACAAAATATCCCCTATGTAATGCATAACTGCTAATCTGCTTGAGATGCTGCCTGAACACCTTTCGACGATGGTGGTATACCACCGCTTTTGGTTCATATACGATTCTTTTACCTAATCCGTGGACAATGTCCAGACAGAGTTTGGTATCCTCTCCTGGCCAGTAAACAGTATCAAATCCTGCCAGTTCCTCAAAAACATCTCTGCAAATGCTGAAATTCACGGTGGGAAAATCATCCACATCAAATTTATCCTTGCATGGAATATACCTATATCTGTTATTTCCTCCACCCATCAAACTTTCAAATACTAGTCCTGATGCTTTTTGAGCGATGCTATCATCTTCAGGAGTAACTGCAGGACCACCAACAGCTGCCACATCTGGTTCGTTGAAATTATTCACTACATGGTCTAACCAATCACGTTCAGGATATGCATCATCGTCAAGAAATGCAAATATTTCTCCTTTGGCATATTTCAAGGCCATATCCCTTTTTTCGGCAGGCCCCATTTTTCCAGTAGGAATTATTCTGGTTTTATCAAATACCTCGTGAGAGTCTCCATCTGGAAAGATCAATACTTCAAAGTTCTTATAATCAAGATTTAGAATGTACGGTATAGATTCTCTTATATAATCATTGATCTCCCTTACAGGGATTATTATGGAAACAAAAGGAATATCGTTCACTTTGTACCTCCGTTATAATTCGATAGACGAGGCATCCCCAATATTAAACGAATTATGTTTGCCATTCACATTTACATCGTCGCCTATGATCGATGACCACAAATTCACACTCTTTATGCTAGAGCTTGAACCAATAATGCTGTTCGCTACGATGGAACCATCTATATTGGAATTGTCAGCGATGGATACATGCGGTCCTATTACGGAATTTGTAATGATAACTCCATTACCGATTGAAACAGGTTCAATAATGACAGAGTCCTTTGTGTTAAGGTTACAATTGCATTCTTTTGTCACACATGATCCAGTAGCCTGTATTTCTGGTAGGCCCATACGCTGTTTTTTCTCATGCGATTCATCCAGTAAAACCTTATTGGTTTCTAAAAGGGAAGTCGAATGACCACAATCATACCAGCTGGATACATAGAAATGTTTCAATCGATGGTCATTACTAACCATACCTTGTAATGCATCCGTAAGCTGGATCTCATTCTCGGTATGTTCATTTACCATCTTCTCAAGTATGTCAAATAATACAGAAGGTTCTTTTAAGAAATATACGCCTGCAATTCCTAGGTTTGATGTAGGCTCTTTGGGTTTTTCCACCATTTTGGATATGCATTCCTCATCCAGTTCCACAATACCGTATTTTTCAGGTACATCTACTTCCCATACACCAATCGAACCGGCGCAATTACCGTTTTTAAAATGCTTCTGATAAAAATCAAGATATCCAGCCTTGAATATCATATCTCCTAGGGTTATCATGATGGGAGAATCGCCCACTTCATCCTTTGCTACATAAATAGAGTGCCCTAATCCAAGCTGATGGTTTTGCTCTACATAAGTGATCTTGAATATGTCTGAATAATTCCTATCCACATATGAGATAATCTGCTCTTTTCTGTAGCCCACCACCAGAATGATCTCCTCAGGTTCCAAGTCGATCATCCGATCCAGAATATGTCCTATCACAGGTTTCCCTGCAATATATACCATCGGTTTGGGTTTTGTAAAAGTATGGGGGTAAAGGCGTTTTCCAGTCCCAGCGACTGGTATTATTACTTTCAAATTATACTCTCCTGCTCGGGAATTATGTTTTGTCCTGCAATACCTTTCTCTTCTATATGGCATTGTACGGCAATTTCGTCACTATCGTAATATCTCAAAATATTCAACCTATAGTAGATCGCAGCTGTATCGACTGCAATATTTAATATGTCCTTCAATCTCATTCGGTCCCCTTCTGGGTCGAAATCAATTTGTACAGGACATTCCTCGATCTTATAACCATGTTTGTGTGCGAGAACGATCTGTTCAACATCTGCTGCATATCGTTTAACCAACAACTTTGGCATGATCGTGTTCACAACATCTTTGCGATAGAGTTTAACCCCGACCTGTGTATCAGAAACAGGTAGATCGAACAACAGTTTGATCAGTAAATTGTATGATCGGCTTAAAAATTGTCTTTTGATGGGAAAACCTTTCACATTGCTATGGGGGTGTCGTTTCGATTGGATCACAAAATCGGCACCCGTTTCGGAGATTTTTTTTAGCAATGGTTCGATCTGTTTTGGTGGGATGTCAAGATCAGCATCAAGAATGCTGATAAATCCTTTGGATGCAACTTTGTAACCTTCTATTGTAGCGTTTCCCTTTCCTTGATTATCGGTATAGGAGATTATCTTTATATTATCTGTCTTTTCAGCAGCCCTTTTTGCCTCTACTAATGTATGGTCAGTGCTGCCATCGTTGACAAATATAATTTCAAAGCTATCACAAAAAGTCCTCAGTTCATCATTAATTTCTAATAAATTGTCGTGTATATGATGCCCTTCGTTGTATGCTGGAATTATGACTGAAAGCATGTACAAACATTCCTTTTTTTCTGTTACTATATATTTATGTGTAAATTAATCACTTTCATCATATCTATAAACTTTAGCACAATTATACCACATTACTATATAATTCTATTGACAGTTCCGATCCTAATAATGAGATACGCCCTTTAAATTCGATGTGAATTATTTCATGTACTTTTCAAACGGCATTTACTATCTTTTATCTTCTTCTTCTTTGTGTCTGCATTGATCGCTTTCTATCTTTGATTAAAGATATGTATGATCAATGATTTTTTATCGGTCAAAATTATATTTACTTTCAGTCTTCGACAAGTATCTCCTTTTTGTTTTCCCTCTTCTCTTTTTAATTGGTCGTACGGTACAATTAATTACACATCATCTCATCTCTAAGACCAAATTCTCCAAGGACTCTTAAAAATGGAATTCAAACCCTATCACCTTGCATTCCTTGCAGCAACTGCCTTTTTTGCAATGGCGGGTGGTGCCATACTTGCTCCTGTCCTTCCGCAGATGGTGGGGCCACTTGGCAGGATGCCCCACGAAGTTGCACAGTTGATGACCGTATATACCATTTCCACAGCCATCTTTTCGCTGGTAATTGGTCATTTCGTGGACAGGATAAATAGGAAGACCATTCTTGTACCCTGTCTTGTTCTCAATGGTATGATGGGGCTTTTCAGCTTCTTTGCTACCGATCTTGAAACGTTGCTTGTCCTGAGGTTCGTTCAGGGTGTGGGTATAGCCGGTATGATGTCATTGATAATGCTGGTAATAGGTGATGTCTATGAAGGGCTTGACCGTGTTCAATCCATGGGCAGGATAAGTATGGCTATAGCCATTGGTTCTGTTACAGCACCTCTCATAGGTGGAGGGCTGGCCACAGTGGGCTGGAACTATCCTTTCCTGTTCTACGTCCTCTCACTACCATTTGCCCTTCTGGTGTGGATGTTCCTCCCAGAAACAAAAGATGATAATCGCCATGAAAATGCCAAAGGGCTTGGCGAAGCACTTCGGGCATTGAAGGATAAGAGAATTGCCTATACTGTATTCTTAAGCTTCGCTATCTTCTTCCTGCTATTCTCAATCGTGGTCTACATCCCGTTCATGCTGAAGGAAGTGTTCGGGTTCGCTGCAAAGGAAGCAGGACTTGTGCTCTCTATTCAGGGGTTTGCTATCATTCTGGTCGCTTCCAGCATAAAGAAGCTTGCAGCAAGGCTATCGCTTCCATTGCTCATAGGGTCCGGTTTTATCTTTATGGGTTTGCCTATATTTCTCATCTCTCTAAATACTCAGCTTCCGGTCCTGTTTCTGTTGCTTCTTTTCTTCGGTGGAGGTTTCGGTCTTGCACAGGCCAGTATTGATTCTCAGATCATACAGATATCACCTGCAAGGTCAAGAGGTGGTGTTCTTTCCATTCATAATACCATGAAATATGTGGGACAGAGCGCTGCACCGGTGTTGCTGGGTGTGGTACTGCTATACTTCGGTCTGCAAACAGTTTTCCTTTTGGCAGGCATTTTCGGTCTGATGGTGGCAGCAACCACATTTGCAGTCAGGGGATGGTTTGATTGATATGTGTCTATATAATACAAATAACAAATAAATGAACATGTACTACGATCTAATGCAAACAGGCCTTGTGGGTGAACTCCTTATCGCAGGCGACAATGACGGCTTGAAAAGGTTATGTCTGCTTAAAGGTAAGACTGACCTTGTCATTCCTTCAGACTGGATTCGTGATGAAGTTCTTTTTTCAGATGTTAAAGAACAATTAGGAGAATATTTTAAAGGTAATTTGAAAGAGTTTGAGATAAGATTGTCTCCCGAAGGCACTTCCTTTCAGAAGCTGGTATGGCATACCCTCACAAAAATACCGTTTGGAAAGACTTTGACCTATGCAAATGTTGCAGAAATGATCGGTAAGCCGAAAGCTGTGCGGGCGGTAGGTGGTGCTATCGGTGCAAATCCTATACTTATGATAATTCCGTGTCATCGGGTTATCGGTTCTTCAGGAAAGCTTACCGGATTCTCAAGTGGTCTGGAAAACAAGATCCTGCTTCTGGAGCATGAGGGGATAAAAATAAAAGGTAGTGGAAGGTCAGCTTTTGTGATGTGACCTGATTCTTGGAGTGATTTCAGAAGTCGAAAAAGAAAAGAATTATTGCATTTATAACTTCAAATTAGACAAACAAAAGGTTAAGTTTACAACTTCTCAATAAATCTAAATAGTATACATTTTAATATAATTGTATAAACCAATGGTGGAATTTGGTGGGATCTGAATTTATTAGTTTGTCTAAACTTTTCTGCTATCTTTCTGCTACTGTTTTTGAAAATTGCATGGAGATCAGCACATGAAGCTAGAAATTTATTTGGATAAATGCAGAAATGTATGATCCTAGCTACTTGTGGGGATCAATAAAGCATGGGGGGATCATCACGAGCAAAGAAGATTATAATTTATTCCTTACGATCATCAAAAAAATAAATTCATTGTTCTATAGGCAAGTTCCTGAAATCTCTCATGGGGATATAATTGAATGGGATGTATCTTCTATTCAATTAAAGCAAGGCGAGGAGCTAATGATTTCAGGTAAAACTAAACCTGATAAAAGTATAAAATTGGATGTTAATTTTGAGATGTCAATTCCTGTTAATGATAATAGATATGAACACAGGTTTGATGATGTGGCGATTAATTCAATACCAAACGAATTCCATGTCGAGGCATATGATGTCAAGAATATGACCTTTACGGTTCGAATGCTTATGCCTTTTAAGCAGTACAGAGAAGCTGAAAATGGGCGGGCGATATACATTGACAAAGATGTTCCTTCAGGAAACTATGATATAATCATAAATGGAGATACTGAAAGTGTAGAAAATGTTCTATTGAAAATCAAAGCTTCACAAACAATCGTTTCAGACAGTGAAGGCAATTTTGTTTACGGATATCCAACAAAAGCATTCCCTGTTGGACCTATTAACTTATTCTTAGGACAGGAGGAAAAAGAAATAAAAATAATCCCCTGAAAACAGGAGATTCATTCCTTTTTGCTCATTATTGACATGAACTCGGTCGATCCCATTACAGGAACAGTTTCAATGTAGCACACATCTGACCATGGGAGGTTGAATGTTGCAAAAGCCTCTGCATCGTCGCACTCATATAATATAAAAAATCTGCCTCCTGTAAGATCGACCCATTGATTGTGGACTTTTATCCCTGCAGGCATTTTTATTTCTTTAAAATGTTCAAGTATGAGATCACGACTTTCTGGTTCCCAAGTACTAATTTCCATATATAACATATTCATTACCCCCATTTTTAATTGCTCAATTATCATAAAA
>JAEKNW010000011.1 GCA_016838885.1 Candidatus Cloacimonadota bacterium | reverse complement strand
TCATTTGCTCAAGCAAATGTTTCCAAGAGGGGTGGCATCGAAGATGACGGGGTGTTTAAGTCTTGCTTCGCAAGAATGAAAAGTGAAAAGTGAAAAATGGTTCGATGACGGGGGACCTCTTCATTCCCCTCTTAATCCCAGAGTGATGTACAAGAGGGGATTAAAGACGCACGGGCTCTAGCTTTGTGGGTTAATGCTTTTCTTTAAAACACCCCGTCATCTTCGATGCCACCCCTCTTGCACCATCCCTTCAGGATTAAGAGGGGATTTAAGACGCACGGGCTCTAGCTTTGTGTTTATTTTAGCTAGAGTAATTTGTGTTAATTTGTGTTATTTGTGGCTAAAAATCATCTTCTTCTTCCTCTTAATCAGTGTAAATCAGTGTAATCTGTGGACTATATTCTTCTTTCTTATCCGTGTTTATCCGTGTTATCCGTGGCTAAATATCTTCTTCTTCGTGTAATTCGTGAAATTCGTGGATAGATTTCTTTTTCTTATTTGTGTTCATTTGTGTTATTTGTGGCTAAATATCTTCTTCTTCTTTCAAATTCAGAGTAGCTGTAGATATCTGGTTACAATAATTTCCTTGGACTTGCTAGTCTTCTCTTAGGAATTACCGGGGGATGCTTTAGGGTATCTCGATGAATCATCGGAACTTCATCGAGATACTTAAAGGCAAGATAAGGCAAAGCCCATGATAATAATGGTTTGAGACTTTTGTAAAATATGAAAAAATGAATAAATTAGTAAAATGAAGAGGAGTATATTATTGTATATTTCTTTTAAAAAGATGTTTACATTGCCTATATTGCTAAAAAAAAATAAAAATATTTTCATAAAACCGGGACATTTTTGAAAAAGTGGACCCTATATATAAGTGAAGGGAGAGATTTTTGGCCACAAATAAGAAGAAGAAAATCTATCCACGAATTTCACGAATTACACGAAGAAGAAGAAGAATTTTAGCCACGGATAACACGGATGAACACGGATAAGAAAGAAGAATATAGTCCACAGATTACACTGATTCACACTGATTGAGAGGAAGATTTTAAACACAAAAACACAGAAATTCACGAAAACACGAAGAAGAAGAAGAAAGAATTTTAGCCACTGATAACACGGATGAACACGGATAAAAGCCTCTTCAGTCGGACGGTGGACATTCTGTCCGCCACTAATAAAAAGAAGAAATCTATCCACGAATTTCACGAATTACACGAAGAAGAGGAAGATTTTTAGCCACAAATAACACAAATGAACACGGATAAGAAAGAAGATCTATCCACGAAGTTAAAAGAAGAAGAAGAAGAATTAGTGATGAGTAAACCATAAATAACTAAAAACCATTTAATACATGAAAAGGAGGTAAGAATGGTAAAAGTCATTCTTGAATTACCTAGAGGAGCAAAAGCTGAGGCAAAAAGAGATGGATACACCTTTGTTAAGTATTCATCTTCGGGGATTTATCGATTAAGAAGGAAGAGTAAGCCGGAACTTGTGGAAAATAATCAACACTTTGGAGAAATTTCTACTATGTTATCACAGGCTTATAAGTCGCTCACAGAGCGGGAAAGAGAGGGATTGAAGAAGAGAATGAAGAAAGAGAAAAGTACGCGGAATGCTTGGGTGCAATTTCGGAGGGAGTATTTTAGAGACCGGGAGAATTTATTCACCACAAAGGCACTAAGAAGAGGAAGATTTTTAGCCACAAATAACACAAATGAACACAAATATGAAAAAGAAAGAAATTGCCAAAGAAAACACTGAATACACTGAAAAGAATGAAAGACGATTTAGCCACGGATAACACGGATAAACACGGATAAGAAAGAAGAGGAAGAGCCTTTCACACGAATTAAAACGAATAAACACGAATTATTTTGTGAATGAAAACAAAGATAGAGCCCGTGCGTCTTAAATCCCCTCTTCATTTGCTCAAGCAAATGTTTCCAAGAGGGGTGGCATCGAAGATGACGGGGTGTTTAAGTC
>JAEKNW010000010.1 GCA_016838885.1 Candidatus Cloacimonadota bacterium | reverse complement strand
GTTATAGAATGAAAGGGAAAATATAACTAATAATGAGTTACAATAGTGTACCAGATTAAACTTCCAAATCTGTACCATTTTAAACTTCTATTGACACCAGCTGTCAATTTCCTGCTAGTTGAAGCTGGGGGATATGGACTGGGGGCACCCTTGCCCCCAGATTCTCACCAAGCTGTAAAGCTTGGAAAATCTTAAATCCCCTCTTCATTTGCTCCGGCAAATGTTTTCAAGAGGGGTGCCTCGTTAGAGGCGGGGTGTTTACTTCCCCGCAGGGGATTAATCCAAAATTAATCATTTAAAAAAAGGTCTTGTAACAAAAAATACCATTTCATATCTTTTTTCAAAAAACAATAAATTCTTCTTGACTGATTTTTAGATAAACATAAATCTTACAAAGTTGTTATAATAACAGCTAAAATAGAGGTGTAAGTAACTAAGAGGAGCTTAATCGTGAAAGAGTATTCATTATCATTTACAGCTGGGAGCCTATTATTTCCAGAGACGATGGAGGTAATAGAGTTATTTTTAAGAGAATCAGATTGGACGATCATTAGTAAAAAGGTCCTTACTGATAATATTTTGCAGTATAAATCCCCCAAGAGCACCAGTAGAATTTTTAATGAAATTAAGCATCGCATATCTCAGTTTAATGAAGAGGAGTTGAGATATTTACTAAAATCAGATAGGGATACTCAAACAGGTATGTTATGGCTGGCAATATGTATGCAATATCGATTAATTTATGAATTTGCTTTTGAAGTTATTCCAGAGAAAATGACCTTATGGGAAGATAGTATTACTTATTATGATTATGAGAGATTTTATGAAACAAAGGCTGAGGATAGTCCCAGGCTAGCTAATATAGCGGAATCTACTCAATATAAAGCTAAGACTATAGTTTTCAAAATTTTGCATCAAGTTGGTATCTTGAATAAGAATAAAATAGTGCCGATGATTCTTCCTCCTGCTTTAGGAGAATTCATAAAAAACAAGGATAATAGTTTATTTAGATTATTTCCTTTAAACAATAGAGAGTTAGAAAGGTGGTTAAATGACTAAGAAAGAGAGATTTGATCATCTATTTGCCGTAACAAGCAGTCCGAAATTTTTAGGTAATTCTTCTTTTGTCCAAGATATTCCCTTTTTCATCTGTCCTTATCCGGCTAATGAAGCAAATGAGATAAAGACCACAATAAGGCAATTGATTACCAAGTTAAAGGAAAAAAATATCAAGGTTAAGCATCTTAATCTTTATGATATCTGTTTAGAATTGCTGGAAGTAGAGGAAGATTTAGCATGGCTTATAGAAGAGGAAGAAAATCTGACAAAGAGAGAATTGAAGGAGACTTTGCAGAATATTTTGGATGTGGAGAAGTATGTAATCCCCAAAATTGGCTCAAAATTAGTAGATGATGAACATGATATAATTTTTGTTTCAGGGATGGGAGAGGTGTACCCATATATCAGAGCCCATAATTTTTTAAATAATTTACAGACTACTATAAAAAATAAGCCAATGTTAATGTTCTTTCCCGGAGAGTATAGACATACAAAGTCCAAGGGCTCCGTCCTTGAGCTTTTTGGCAGGTTAAAAGATGATCGTTATTATCGTGCATTCAATATTTTTGATATTGACCAGGGTTCTTTAGGAGGAGTAAAGTGAAATTGATCCAAGATATTTTCTTAAAACCGGTAAATCGGCCGATTGAGGGAGTTATCAAAGCTGATGATTTATCAGCCTTAAGAAGTGAGTTAGAAGAGTATGTTATTACTAATGAAATAGCTAAGAGGTTAGAAAGTTTTCTCAGTGTTTATAGAGATTATCAAGGGGCTAATGGGGTTTGGGTATCAGGTTTCTTTGGTTCAGGTAAATCTCATCTTTTGAAGATGTTATCCTTTTTATTAGAAAATAAGCAAATAGATGGAAAAGAGGTAAAGGATTATTTTTTAGAGAAGTGTAGCGGAAACGGTTTATTGCAGGCAGAAATTAATAAAGTAGTTCAGATCCCATCTAAGTCTATCTTATTCAACATTGATCAGAAAGCTAATGTTACCAGCAAAGACCAGAGTGATGCCTTAATCGCTGTTTTTGTCAAAGTTTTTGATGAAGCTTGTGGTTATTATGGAAATCAACCCTATATTGCTCAATTCGAAAGGGATTTGGCTAAAGAAGGTCTTTTAGATAAATTTCAACAAAAGTTTTTAGAAATCACAGGAAAAACTGATTGGTATAAGGGTAGAGAGCGTGATAAAAGATATGCAAAAAGTATTGATCAGGCCTATAATGCTGTAACAGGACAGGGGCATCAAGGCATCTTAGATAAATACAGGCAGGATTATACTCTTTCAATAGAGGATTTTGCCAAAAATGTTAAGGAATATATAGATAGAGAGGGCAAGGATTTCAGGTTAAACTTCTTTGTTGATGAAGTTGGACAGTATATTGCTGATAATATTAAGTTGATGACTAATCTTCAGACTGTAGCTGAGTCTTTAGCAACTATCTGTCAGGGAAGAGCCTGGTTAATTGTTACAGCTCAAGAAGAGATGGCTTCAATCTTAGGTCAATCTGATGAGAGTAGTCAAGATCGGTCTCAGAACAACGACTTTTCTAAGATTCAGGGTAGGTTTAAGAACAGAATGAAGTTAACCTCTGCCAATGTCTCTGAAGTTATCAAGAGAAGATTATTAGAGAAAAATGAGACTTCTGTTCCTGTAATTGCTGATTTATATAGTACCCATTATCAAAACTTTAAGACTCTCTTTGATTTTGTCGATGGTTCCAAGCACTACAAGAATTTTGAAGGAAAAGATGATTTTGTTAATACTTATCCCTTTATTCCTTACCAGTTTACTCTATTTCAAATAGCTATCACTTCTCTTTCTCAACATAGTGCTTTTGAAGGAAAGCATACTTCAGTGGGAGAAAGGTCTATGTTAGGGGTATTTCAAATAGTTGCCCAGCAGATAGGTCAGCATGAAATTAATAGGATTGCTTCCTTTGATTTGATGTTTGAGGGGATTAGGACTACTTTAAAGACAACAATTCAATCTTCTATTACCATAGCTGAGCAAAATTTAACAGATGAGTTTACCATAAAATTATTAAAAGCTCTCTTCATGGTAAAATATGTAAAAGACTTTAAATCAACAGTAAGGAATATCGTGGTTTTGATGTTGCAATCATTAAATGACGATATTAGTCAGCTGACCAAAAGAATTGAGAAATCACTTAACATTTTAGAAGATCAATCTTATATTCAACGTAATGGTAATGAATATGAATATTTAACCGATGATGAGAAGGATGTTGAAGAGGAGATAAAAAACACTGAGATAGAAGTCAGTGATGTAGTTGATGAGTTTAATAAACTGATTTTTGGTGATATTCTTAAGAAGAATAAAATTAAGTTTCCAGATACAGGACGTGATTTTTCCTACAAGACCAAAATCGATGGCAAGCAGTATGGCAAAGAATATGAACTAACTATTCATGTTATTACCCCTCAGTATGAATTTCATGGAAATGAGTCGACAATTATGATGCATTCCATGGATCTTGATGAATTGGTAGTTATGCTTCCTGATGATGGAAGAATTATCAAAGATGTGCAGTTATACAAACAGACGGCTAAATATATTATCCAAAATTCATCACAAACTCAGACCGACAATATTACTCGGATAATTACTGATAAATCAAATCAGAATAGAGTTAGACGAGATCGTTTAAAGTCTTCCTTAGAAGACCTTATCTCTCAAGCTAAGCTTTTTATCAATGGTAGTGAGATAACTACTACAGATGCTTCGGCTACTAACAAGATAGAGAATGCTTTCTTTGAACTGATTAGGGTTACTTATCCAAATTTAGGTATGGTAACAGGAAAGTATAGTCAAGCTGATATCCAAGCTATTTTAAAAGAGGAGATTAGTCCATTACGAAGAGAGGCTCTTGATGAAGCTCATAGTGATATCTTGGGTTTTATCAAACTTAACAAAAATCAAGGCAATAAAACCTCTTTAAAGGCCATTATCAACAAGTATGAGAGAAAACCTTATGGCTGGGAGCAGAATGCTATTCTCTGTTTGGTTACCCAGCTTAATAAATATGAAAAAATTGAGATTAGACTCAACTCAGAAATTTTGAATGAGGATCACATCTATTTTGAGTTTATAAATTCAAGTAAACATGATAAATTAATTATCTCGCCATTGATAGATTTTACTAAAGGACAAATTAAACTTTTGCAGACTTTCTTTAATAACTTCTTTCATCAACCTCCCCAGGCTACAGAAGCCAGATCTTTAGCTCAAGAAACTAAGAAGGAGCTAAAAGCCTTTTATGATAAGCTCCAAGCTTGTAGAAGTGCTAATTATCCTTTTGGGTCAATCATTGATGAGGCAAGCCAGACTTTAGAAGAATTAATCATTAAAGCACTGGATGGTTATTTGACTGATTTTACCAATCAGGATAACTTAGTAGAGTTGAGAATAAATCACTTAGATCCCTTAATTGAGTTTATGCAAGCCAACAATAAACAAAGAGAAATATTTGATAGAGCCCGGGAGCTTGTCGGTAAATATAACACTAATTTAAACTATGTTGCTCAAGAAAAAATTCAAGCTATTGAGGCTATTCTAACTAATCCCGATTGTCTAAAAGGCAACAATATTAAAGAGCTAAATTCTCTTAATGAGTCCCTGGCTGAAGAAATAAAGCGCTTACTGCTAGAGGAAAGAGAGACTGCTATCTTAGAGATTAAAGCCTTAAACGAGGGCTTAAAATCACTTAAAGAGTATAAAAAACTAAATCCTCAACAAGAAGAGGACATTAATCAGAAATTTGCTGATATTTGCCAAGTTTTAGCAGAAGAAGAATCTATAGCATTGATTAGGGATAAGCGTAACTCTTTTCAAAACAAAACTTATGCTGCAATCATCAGGGAGATAGAGATACTAAATAATTCTTCCGGCAAAGAGATAAGAAGTGCTAAGAAGCTTGATATAATTGTCTCCAAAGATGAGATTAATATCAAGTTCTCTAAACTATTTATTGAAGATGAAAGCGATTTAACTACTTATGTAGATTCTCTCAAGTCTGAGTGGGAAAAGTTGTTAAAAACAGGAAAAAAGATAAGGGTTAATTAATTATATGGATACTAAAATATTAAAGAATTTTGCCCAAGAAGCAAGAAGAGACTTACGCAAACAGATAGATGCAAAACTAAACAGAATTTTAGATAGAAACAGTTTAGAAGCACGGGAACATCCTCAAGCTATCAACAAGTTAGAGGAAGAGATTGCAAAGCATTCTCGAGAGATAATTTTAGAGAAAGTAGCCTATACTTGGTTTAACAGAATAATGGCCCTACGCTTTATGGATGTAAATCACTATACAGGTGTGGGAATAGTCTCTCCTTTAGAAGGGAATACTCTGCCCGAAATCTTAGCTGATGCCTTAGAAGGCCATTTAGATAATAAGCTGATTCCGCAAGCTGATGGTGAGCGAGTCCTTGATCTCCTGAGTGGAAAAATTAAGTCTGCTAATGCCCAACAAGAAGCTTATCGCATTCTCTTAGCTAAAGCTTGTAATTACTATAGCGAAATGATGCCCTTCCTCTTTGAAAGAATAGAAGATTATAGCCAACTTCTTTTACCGGCAGACCTCCTTTCTCCTAATTCTATTATTACCAAGACAAGAGAAGTTTTAACAGGAGAAAATTGCTCCGAAGTTGAAGTAATCGGTTGGCTTTACCAATTCTATATTTCGGAGAAGAAAGACCAAGTCATGGCTACTAATACTGCCTACAAATCTGAAGATATCCCTGCTGTTACTCAGCTTTTTACCCCTCACTGGATTGTTAAATATATGGTGGAAAACTCTCTGGGCAGACTCTGGTTGGAAAACCATCCAAAGTCAGGACTGAGAGATGAGATGGAATACTATATCGAGCCCAAAAGCCCCAGCTCACATCTTAAAGTTAAATCACCGGAAGAGATTACTTTTATCGACCCTTGCTGTGGCTCAGGTCATATCTTGGTCTATGCCTTCCAGATTCTTAGCAAAATCTACGAGGAAGAGGGCTATAATAAATCAGATATTGCCCAACTAATTCTTAGCAAAAATCTCTTTGGTATTGATATTGATAAAAGAGCAGGAGACCTTGCCTCCTTTGCCTTGATTATGCAGGCAAGAAGCTACTACCCTCTCTTTCTCACCAAAAAGATGCAACAACCCCATGTTTTAGTCATGGAAAATACTGATCTTTCTGAATCTGACCTTACTAACTTTATCCAAGCCTTGGAAAACCCTAAAACTAATTCAAAAAATACCCAGCAAAGCTCTATCTACTCACTAAACCTGCAAGAGACTATTTCCCTCCTCCAAAATGCTGAGACTTTCGGTTCCCTCATTCAACCCCAGCTTGCTAATGTGGATGAGATTATCCAAGCCTTAGAAGAATCAGATATCTCTGAAAATATCATCTATAATATTACCTACCAAAAACTCTTAAAGGCTCTTACACAAATAAAATTCCTCCAAAATCAATACCACTGCGTTGTTACTAATCCTCCTTATATGGGCAATAAATGGTTAAACAAATCTTTAAAAGATTTCTTGAGTAAGAATTTCAAGGATGTTAAATCTGATCTATTCTCAGCTTTCATTATTCGATGTCGTGAGATGTCTCTAAAAGGTGGAAAATTAGGCTTTATGACTCCATTCGTTTGGATGTTTATCTCCTCCTATGAAAAACTACGCAAGACTCTGATCAACAAGACAAATATTACTTCTCTTATTCAGTTAGAATATTCAGGCTTTGATGGAGCAACTGTTCCTATCTGCACTTTTACCTTAGAGAATAGTTTTGATAAACATTTTATAGGGTCTTATATCAAATTATCAGACTTTAAGGGAGCTAAAAACCAGGCACCGAAAACCCTCCAAGCTATTCAAAACCCAGACTGTGGTTGGTTCTACACTGCCAATCAAGAAGACTTTAAGAAAATTCCGGGTAGCCCTATTGCCTATTGGGTGAGTGATAAAGTGAGAGATATCTTTGCTAATAATCCTAAGTTGGGGGATGTGGGGGAGGCAAAAGTAGGACTTCAAACAGGTGATAATAACAAATTCTTAAGAATTTGGAGCGAGGTAGGTCATGATAGAATTGGTTTTGGTATGGCCAGCCGAGATCAAGCCCAAGCAAGTGGTTTAAAGTGGTTTCCTTATAATAAAGGGGGAGAGTTCAGAAAGTGGTATGGGAATCAAGAATATATTGTCAATTGGGAAAATGATGGTGAAGAAATTCGGAATTTTACTGATAACAGAGGAAAAGTAAGGTCTAGACCTCAAAATACTGAGTTTTATTTTAAGAAATCTGTGTCGTGGTCAGACGTCACAAGCTCGTCTACTGCTTTTAGAGTTTATCCTAAAGGGAATATTTTTGATACTACAGGTCCTTCAGCATTTTTTGATGGGCTGATTTCAAAAAAAACTTCTCTAGCATATTTAAATAATGTTTTCGTAAATAAAGTCATTAAGATACTAAATCCAACTATGCATTTTCAAGTTGGATATTTTCAAGATTTACCATATACTAATTATTTTATAAGTATTAATTCTAAGTTTCTGAATAAAATAATCGATTCAAATTTAAGTATTTCTCACCAAGAATGGGACTCCCGTGAGACTTCTTGGGACTTTAAGCAGAATGAAATGATAAGAGTAAAAGCAGAGAAGTTTCAAACAGATAAAGTGTCATTAAGAGAGGCCTATAACTCATGGGTAAAGGAAGCCAGGGAGACTTTTTTAGAATTACATGCTAATGAAGAGGAGTTGAACAGGATATTCCTAGATATCTATGATTTGCATGATGAGATGGACAAATTTGTTGATTTAGAGGATATTACTCTTTATCGGGATGAGAAGTCTATTATTAGCCGGGACAAGGCAGGTGAGTTAGGAATTGATTTAAGTCCAGAGGATTTAAGTCCGGCTGAGTTAAGACAAAAAAAGTTGATTATCTTTAATAAAGCTGAATTAATGAAGCAATTTATCTCTTATAGTGTGGGGGTAATGTTAGGCAGGTATAGTTTGGATAAGCCGGGACTCTTTATAGCTAATCAGAATCAGACCATAGCAGAGGCAATGCAGGAACATGATATCCAAGACTTAACATATCCCATAGCTGACAGCAATATCTTACCTATAGTAGAGGGCGATTGGTTTGCTGATGGCATAGGGGAGAGATTTAAAGACTTTTTAAAGATAACTTTTGGCAAAGATGAGTTTGCTGAAAACCTTATATTTATTGAAACTGCTTTAGGTAAGAAGATAGAGAAATACTTCCTCAAAGACTTTTATGATGACCATCTTAAACGCTATAAAAAAAGGCCTATCTACTGGCTCTTTACCTCACCTAAAGGAAGCTTTAATGCCTTGATCTATATGCACAGATATAATAAGAATACAATCAGCCTTGTCCTTAATGACTATTTGCGAGACTTTATTCTTAAACTAAATAATCAACTTAAGTATCTAAAACAAATAGCTTTGGATCCTGATCAAGCTACTTCAGAGATAACTAAGGCTAATAAAGAAATCGATAAACTTAATAAGACCATAAAGGAGCTGGAGGATTATGAAAGAGATATTATCTATCCACTGGCTACTAAACAGATAGAGATAGATTTGGATGATGGGGTTAAGGTGAATTATGAGAAGCTGGGAAAGGCGTTGAGGAAGATTTAGAATTTACTGGGAACGCCTGCATCCTTGCAGGCATTAAGAAGAAGATTTAGCCACGGATAACACGGATTAACACGGATAAGAAAGATGAATCTATCCACTAATTACACGAATTACACGAAGAAGAAAGAAGAGAATAGTCCACAGATTACACTGATTGACACTGATTTGAAGAAAAGAATGAAAACCTCTTCATAACTGGGAGTGCGGGCGTCCCGCCCGCATCATTGCGATAGCAATGATAATCTTAATTCCCCTCTATGGAGGGGTGGCAGTGTATTTCACTGACGGGGTGGTTTTTATGGGAGTAGGCTGAAAGCCTTCTCTCTTAAGGTCCCGTAGGGAAAATATCCCGAAGGGATGAAATATGATAGCCCGGGGTAAAATCCTGAAGGGATGCAACCCCGGGAAGAGAATGCCCCTAAAAAAACCGTTCGACGCGTTAGCGGAGAACGGATAAGAATAAAAATTATTAAGAAAACTGGTCATATTATTTAAGGCCAGACAGAGTTTAGATTAATTAGATAAGAAGGAAAAGATGAATATTAAGGAAATATTTAAAAAACTCATCTCTTTACCCTGTGGAGAGAATGAAACAGTTGAGTTTAAAGAAGCTGAAACAAAATTTGAGTTTAATAAATTAGGAAAGTATTTCTCTGCTTTAAGTAATGAAGCTAATCTAAACAAGAGTGAATTCGCTTGGTTAGTTTTTGGTGTGGCTGATAAGAATAAAACTGTTGTTGGTACAAACTTCAAAAATAATGAACAAAAACTTCAGCAACTTAAGTCTGACATTGCTCTACATACCAGCAATAAGATTACTTTTACTAATATTCATACCTTACATATTGAAGATAAAAGAGTTTTGATGTTTCAAATTCCTCCTGCACCCAAGGGTATTCCAACTGCTTGGCAGGGACATTATTATGGAAGGGATGGAGAAAGCTTAGTTCCGCTTAAGCTCTCTGAGATAGAGACTATTAGAAAGCAAACATTTAATAGTGATTGGAGTTCTTACATTTGTGAAGATGCTACTCTTAATGATTTAGATAGTAGTGCTATAGCATTTGCTAGAGAAAAATACCAGGAAAAGAATCCATCATTATCTGATTTAATTCAAAAATGGGATGATGTTACTTTTTTGAACAAAGCCAGACTGACTATAGGTGGTAAAATTACCAATACTGCCTTAATCCTCTTAGGCAAAGCTGAAGCTGAGATAAAACTAAAACCGGCTATTGCTCAGATAAGTTGGGTATTAAGAGATAATGACAACAATATGATTGATTATGAACATTTTCACCCTCCATTTATTTTAACTTCACTTAAAGTACATAATAAAATTAGAAATCTAAAATATCGCTATTTACCTGAGGGATTTATTTTTCCCGAGGAGTTAAACAAGTATGATGATTATGTAATTCGCGAAGCATTACACAACTGTATTGCTCATCAAGATTACTCTTTATCTGGAAAAATAAATGTTGTGGAAAAACCTGATGAATTGATATTTTCTAATGTAGGTAACTTCTTTTTACAGCTACCCATTAATGAAGTAATTACACTTCAAACACCCCCAGAAATATATAGGAATCCCTTTTTAGCTAAAGCTATGGTTGAAGTTAAAATGATTGATACTATTGGAAGTGGAATCTTAAGAATGTTTCAAAATCAGAGAAAAAGATTCTTCCCACTCCCAGAATATGACTTATCAAATCCAGACAAAGTCCAAGTAAAGATATTCGGTAAAATTTTAGATCCAAATTATACTAAGCTGTTAATGACTCATACGAATCTACCTCTATCTATAATTGCTCTACTTGATAGTGTACAGAAAAAGCAAGCTATCTCTGATGAGGCTATCAAACTTTTAAGGAAACTAAAATTAATTGAAGGAAGAAAACCCAATATTTTTATTTCAAGTCAAGTTGCTAAAGCAAGTGATAAAAAAGGAGAATATATTAAAAATAAGGGATTTGATAATAAACACTATGAAGAACTGATCCTTGAATACCTTAAGAAATTCTCTTCAGCTTCAAGAATAGATATTAATAATCTAATTTTAGACAAGCTTCCTGATATTTTAGATGAGAAGCAGAAAGAAGTCAAGGTTAAAAACTTATTGTATATCATGTCAAAAAAATATTTAATTTATTGTAGTTCAAAAGGTCCAAATGCAAAATGGGCTTTGACATCTTCTCTAAAAGATAATAAATAAGCTTATTGGTAAATAATTAGCTTATTTAGCTTATTATAAGACAGTTAACTTGTAGATTCGATTTTATATTGAAGAGCTAAACATAATATATATAGTTACTTACAAGGAAAGTTATAATAAGATTATTAGTGAAAAATAAGCTTATTTCGCTTATCATTAAGCTTAATACAGACTTATAAACAAAAAAAATGAGACGAGAATTAACCCATATATAGGGGTGGATTGCATACGCCTTCTTGTGAGTCCACAGATTACACTGATTGACACTGATTTGAAGAAAAGAATGGAAACCTCCCCAGTCCATAAAAGAAGTAGCAACTAGTTAGAAATAAACAAGGGAATAGATAGAATTATGAAAGAAAAGATTTTAAGAGCTTTAGAAAGAGAATTCGCTAATCACAGAATAGTCTTCTGGTATGATGAGAAAAAGGAGTTTCCTGAGCTCTTTGAAGAACTAGAGATAGAGGATACTGAGAAGATTACTATTGATAATAATGAGTTTCAGGTAAAGTATAAGATTTTAAGGGAGAAGGAAAAGCAGAAATTTTTGCTTTATCTCCCTTATGCTCAACCACAAGATATAGATAATTGGCTTTTAGATGTTCAATTAGCAGAAGGGGTTTTTAAGAGCGATCAAACAGGACTGCTTCTTAGTGAGTTTGATAATAATGTTTATGTTCAGCAAGCTATGGTAGGCAGAGACTTCTTCTTAAACTCGGAAAAACGACGCAAAAACCTCCTCAGCTTGGTTGAGTCCAAAGACCGTAAGAGTGAGATAGAAGTCAAGATGTTAGCTGTATGTGTGGGAACTAATCCTGATGTGGGTGCTATTCTTAGTGAGTTAATTAAAGAGTATGCTTCTGAGAAAGAGACTAAATTAAACTTAGTTTTTAAAACTAATTTAGAAGTTGTTTTATGGAAATTGTTAGAAAATACCTATAATTATAAGCCTGAAAATCCGGGTATAAAGGATTTCTTAGCTGAACTATTTGATACATGTTGGAGAGTAAATCTTCAAGAAAAGCCTAATCTACATAATACTGCTTTAGCTTTCTTTAATAATTTTAAGGATAATTATAAGAATAGAGAGATATTTACCAAGTTATCTAATGAGTTTGCCGGCTTCTATAAAATTTCCGAAAAACTTCATAAAATAGACTTAAAACAATTGATTAACTTAGATATTTATCACCTCATTGATATAGCTCATATCGATTTTCTTATTAAATCAAGTCTGCAAGAGACCCTTTCCTATCAGGACTGTGAGGAAGTTATTAAAAACAGGAAAACAAGCTTTTGGTGGGATGATTATAAAGATCTCTATACCACAATTGGCTTTGGAGTTAAGTTCTTGGATAAGCTCAGTACTACTGATTTAACTCTTACTTCCATGGAAGATGCCTTGATAAAATATAGCAGTTCTTGGTATGAAATTGATCAACTTTACCGTAAATTTATCTTCTTCTTAAAAGCTACTCACCATAACAGCTCTTTGCAAGCACTTCACGAGAGAATAGAAAAATTATATACCAATAATTTCCTCTTAGATCTAAACAACGCTTGGCAAGCTAAATATGATTTTCAGCTTAAAACTGAGTTTCATAAACAAAAGGATTTCTTCCAACTTGATTTAGCTGAACAAGTTAAACAGAAGAAGTTTGCAGTAATAATCTCAGATGCCCTACGCTACGAAGTAGGTCAAGAGCTCCTTAGCAGAATTATTGGAGAAAATCGTTATGAGGGTAAATTAGAGTTTATGCTTGGCCAAATCCCTTCATATACCCAGTTAGGAATGGCATCTTTGCTTCCTCACTCCTCCTTAGAATTAGATAAGGACTCGTTATCAAATATCCGAGTAGATGGCAAGTCTAGTATTGGATTAGATAATCGCCAAAAGATTATCCAAGCTCAAATACCTAAATCAAAAGCTTACCACTATCAAGATTTTATGAATCTTCCCGGTAATGAAGTTAAACAGACTTGCGTGGATAATGATCTACTCTATATCTATCATAATGTTATAGATGCTATTGGGGATAAATTAGTTAGTGAAGAGGGTCTTCCTAATGCTGTGGAAGATGCCATAAAACAGTTAATTGGATTAACTAAAAAAATAGCAGGGACCAATAGGATTTCCAATATCTTAATAACTGCAGATCACGGATTCCTCTATCAGAATAGTCAGGTGGACGAAAGTGACTTTGTGGAGGTGGATGCTTTACCCGAAAAGTGCAATAAATCAAGACGCTTCATTATTGGTCATTCTTTACCTAATGATAAGAGCTTAATGAAGTTTACTTCTGCTGAATTAAACCTCGGGGAAGGATTAGAAATTCTTATCCCAAAATCCATTAATAGATTCAAAGTTCAAGGTGCGGGTAGCAGATATGTGCACGGAGGAGCTTCTTTACAGGAGTTGGTAATTCCTATCTTAAAAATTAATAAATCCAAAAGGGTTGATGATGTTAAAGAGGTCGAGATTGAAGTGATATCGCAAGCAAGCAAAAATATTACTAGTGGTCAAATCTCTGTTACTCTCTACCAATCTGAAGCTGTTTCAGAAAAAATAAAAGCTTGCTATATATCTGTTGGACTCTACTCTCAAGATGATATTCTGCTTTCAGATAAGCATGAAGTCAGCTTTGACAGTGAATCTGAACTTTCTCGAGATAGAGAGGTTAAAGTAACCCTTAGGCTGAATGAGAAAGCTGAGAAGTATAATGAGCAAGATATTCTGTTAAAACTTAAAAAGAAGATGAGTGGAACAAATAAATTTGTAGATTATAAGTCAGATAACTATTTTCTGAATAGAAAATTCTATAGTGATTTTTAGGAGTAAACATGTTAGATAATAAAATTAATGAACATTTTGCAGGTTTAGTCGTTCGTAAAGATTTAGCAAAGAAAATAAAGGGTAACGCTATTGTGCCTACCTATGTATTAGAATATTTGTTAGGGCAATATTGTGCTTCAGATGATGAGGAAAATATCCAATCCGGCATAGAAACGGTCAAAGATATTTTAAGTAAGCACTATGTTCATCGAAATGAATCCGGATTGGTGAAATCTATTATTAAGGAGAAAAATCGCCACAAGGTGATTGATAAAATAAGCGTAGATCTCAACGACAAAAAAGATGTTTATGAAGCTAAATTCGCTAACTTAGGTATTAAAGGTGTCTTGGTAGATGCAGACACAGTCAAAACTCACCCGAAATTACTGGTTAGTGGAGTTTGGTGTATAGCTGATTTAGAGTATTCACCTTCTGAAGATAAGGGTATTTGTCCTTGGATGATGGATTCTATTAAACCCATTCAACTTTCTAACTTCGACTTTGAATTCTATACTAGCCAAAGAAGCAATTTCACTACTGAAGAGTGGATTGATACTCTTATTCAAAGTATCGGTTTTGAACCTGCTAAACTAAGCAAAAGAAATAAACTTCTGTCCCTGATAAGATTAATTCCCTTCTGTGAAAGAAACTATAATCTCATTGAACTTGGTACTAAAGGAACAGGAAAATCTCATATCTATTCTGAATTTTCACCTCACGGAATGCTGATCTCTGGTGGGGAAATTACTGTCCCTAAACTTTTTGTCAATAACTCTACCGGTAAAATAGGCTTGGTTGGCTACTGGGATGTCGTTGCCTTTGATGAATTCGCAGGGAAAAAGAAGAAAGTAGATAATGCTTTGGTAGATATCTTAAAAAATTATATGGCTAATAAAACGTTTTCTCGAGGAATTGAGACCCTTGGGGCTGAAGCATCTGTCGTCTTTGTCGGGAATACTAAACATAATCTTCCTTATATGCTTAAACATGGAGACCTTTTTGAAGAATTACCTGATAAATATTACGATTCTGCCTTCTTGGATAGACTCCACTTCTATATCCCGGGTTGGGAAGTTGATATTATCAGAAATGAACTCTTTACCAATGGCTATGGCTTTGTAGTTGATTACTTAGCTGAAATTCTTCGCAAGTTGAGAAATTATGATTTCTCTAACCTCTATGAAAAATACTTCGATCTCTCCGATACCCTCTCTACAAGAGATAAAGAGGCTATCCGAAAAACCTTCTCAGGCTTGATGAAAATAATCTTCCCTCATCAAGTTGCTACTCAAGAAGAGATTAAAGAACTTCTCATCTTTGCTATGGAAGGGAGAAAAAGAATTAAACAAAACCTGATGAGAATTGATAATACCTACGCTGATGTTAGCTTTGATTATAGTGAAGATGATAAGACATTCTTGGTGAGAACTTTAGAGGAAAAAAGTTACCCTAAATACTTCTCAGATGCTTCTACTTCTAATCCTCAGAGCAATGAGGATATTCCTCTTGATTTTTCTAACTATGAGCTAAAAGGTGAAAATACTTCTTCTCCGCAAACTAAAGCTAAATCTCAAACTCAACCTGAGGTAAATCACTTAACTTTTGAAGAAAATCAAACAGGGGTCTCTTATGATTCTCTCTTTAGTGACTACTTGAATAATGCTCATAAAATTACTGTTACCGACCCCTATATCAGAAACTTCTACCAAATCCGTAACTTTATGGAATTCCTGGAAGTTGTAGCAAAACATAAACCTGAAGATGAAGAAATTGAAGTTCACCTTATTACCGGTGAAGACGAATTTAAAGCCTACCAACAAGAAGAATACTTTAACAAAATTAGAGATAATATGTCCAATATCGGCATCTACTTCACCTGGGAATATGATAAAACTAATACTATCCACGCCAGACATATCATCACTAACCAAGGCTGGAAAATTATCTTGGATAGAGGACTGGATATTTACCAACACTATGATATGAATGATGCTTTCGCCCTGGAAAATAGAGGAGCACAATTTAGAAAATGCAAGAAATTTGAGATTAGTTATTTGAGGGTTTAGGGTAGGTATAATAATAATATCTAGAATTCTTTTAAAAGTGACAAGTTATATGTTAATTAGTTACTTTACCTTACATAGGAGGTCTTATGACTGAGAATGTATATGTACATGATATATTCAATAAAAACGTCAATGAAGAACAAAGAAAAATAGCAGAGAATACTTGTCTCTATGAAAATGGTGCTATCCGAAGTAAAGTTAATTATCTGGATGGCAAAAAGCAGGGTCCTTATTTAGCTTATCATAAAAATGGTAAATTACACATCAAAGCTTATTTTAAAGATAATTTACTAGATGGTGATTATTCAGAGTATTTTGATAATGGTAGAATTTATATTCAAACTCATTACGCTGAAGGATTTCTAGATGGGCAATACTTTGAGTTTTTCAGAAGTGGAACTCTGATGTTAAAAGAAAGATATTTTAATGGTGTTTTAGATGAAAGATCAATAGAAAAATATAGGGATATTGATCAATCCTACTTAAGTGATGCTAAACTTAACGGTAGATATGTTTTGTATTATGAGAATGGAAATAAATCTTTGGAAACTATCTTTAAAGATGATGAACTGAATGGGATAGCATATAGATTTTATGAAAATGGTAATTTAAGTTCAATTACTAATTTTTATAACTTTAAATCCCACTTAGCTAAGATAACTTTTGATGAAAATGGTGTATTTGTATCAAGTTCGGAATTGATTGAAGATATCTGGCATAAAGAACTAATCAGAAGAGACAAAAATGGTGTGATAGAAGCTATAGAAAATTTTCAAAATTACGATTTGTATGGTAAATCATACTATTTTGATGAGTTTGGCAATAAATATCTAGAAGTTGAATATAAAAAAGGAGATGTAGTAGAGGCCTTCTCTTTTGTTACGGTTAGGGGAAAGGTACTTAAATTTGAATGTGAACTATAAATTATGATATTAGTTAATTTTTAGAAAAAAATATCTATAAAGGATGGAATAATCCAGTAATTGTGCAAAAGGAAATGTAATGAGCTATTTAAAAAAAATGAAAGATGCCTTATGTATCGAAATAGAAAGTATCAAGAGCTTAGAGAAAGGTTTCAAGACAAAACTAATAAACGGGGAACTAAAAAAGAAAGTCAAAGATAAATTTATATATCTTTTTGAAACAGCGAATAATATAATGGCCATTGAAGAAAGCCCAGCAACTCTAGAAGTAGATAAAATTAACTATAAGTGCACAATAATTTATATTGGTGATAAAAAAGTTGAATTACAACTGGACAAAGATATCGGAAAAAAAATTTCCAAAGCCACCTTATTAATTGAAACTTGGTTTTTACTTGATTTGCTTAACCAACGGTTTAGAGAAGATTCGACAGAAACTATTTATTCAAAAAGCGTTGATTTGTTTAGATTTTCACAAAAAGAGATAAACTTAAAAGTTAACGAAGATTTATTAACAGATTTTCAGACAAATCTATCGCAGAGAAAAGCTGTAAAGGAAACTTTTAAAAATAGTATAAATTTTATTTGGGGGCCACCTGGTACTGGAAAAACTACAACAATAGCAACGATAATCTCACTAGCAACAAAAAGTGGATTTAAAGTTTTACTCCTTTCATTGGCAAACAACGCTGTTGACCAAGCAATGATAAAGAGTGTTAAATCTTGTGCTCAGTTATTAAAAAGTGGAAAATTAGTAAGAGTGGGAACCCCTAAGAGTAACATGATTGATATTTATAAAAAGTTATCAAACTCTGTATTTCCAATTGATATTGCAGAAAAAAAACTATCTGAGGAAGTTGAAGAACGAGAATCAAAGATTTCTTTAGTTAAGGGTTATAAAAAGAAACATGATTTTTTCGATAAATTAATAATATTTAAAAATAAGGTCGAGTTAGCAAAACTAGATAGAAAAAATATTATTAAACTCAATGATATGAGCTCAGACATTGATGAAAAACAAAAACTTTTATATAATTTTGATAAATATCTAAATTATTCTTTAACAGAATTATATAGAGAACGAAACATACAAAAACAAAGAATAACCGAGATCTATAAACGAATAGAAGAGATTAACTATATAATTGACCATGAGAAACAGCAAGTTATATACAATGCATCACTAGTAGCAACTACCATAACAAAAGCCTATATTGATAAAGCAATTCGTAATATGAAATTTGATATTGTTATAATAGATGAAGTTAGTATGGTCCCACTTCCAATGGTATATTGGGCTGCATCCAGAACAAAATCAAATATTACTTTGGTCGGTGATTTTAAACAACTACTTCCAATCTGTAGGTCAGATGACGAACTAGTTAAAGAATGGTACAAAAAAAATATCTACGATTTTTTGGGTATAAATTCAATTGAAGAGGCTATGAAAAGAACAATTCTGTTGGATACTCAATATCGTATGCATCCGGATATCTCTATGCTTACCAATAAATTTGTTTATGGGAATAGGTTAAATGATAGCGTAAATGTCTTAGAAAATATTCACATTGACAATGTTTCAAATGATAGATCAGTTACTTTTATAAATACTGAAAAGGCAAAACCTTTCTGTTCTCAAGCTATCCCAAGTGGCAGATTCAACATATACAATGCTTTCTTGTGTTATATATTAGTTAAAGAAATAAGTATGGGAAATAACAAGAATCTTTCCTATGGTGTCGTTACTCCCTACAAACATCAAGCTAGGTTGATTGACTACTTTATAAGAAGTGATAGGGCAATTAATGATATGAAAGTAATAATCAATACCATTCATAGCTTTCAAGGTGGGGAAGAGACTGTGATAATTTTCGATACCGTTGATACTCATGGTCCAAAGAAATGGTCAATGCTCAATGAAGATAACTATGAAGAGAGTAATTTTCTTTTGAATGTGGCAATTACTAGAGCAAAAAATAAGTTGTATATCATTGGTGATAAGCAATATCTTTTTGATAACTTAGAGAGTAGGATGTTGCTAAGAAAAATCATAGAATCACTTAAAAGCAATACATTTGTAGATTCTAATATTATTATGCCTTTTATTGATAATAGAATTCCTTCAAAAAATAACTTTAATAATGATATATTAGAAGCTAAACAAAATGTAACATTTTTCATAAACATTGTTTCTATAAAGGAAAACTTAAATCTTGGTGATTTCGAAAATTTATTGAAAAAAATAATTAAGAATAATGTAAAAATAACAATTATTACAAATGATTATGCTGCAAGAGATAAAACTGACTTTTATACAAACTTCAAGAAATATCAAAATATGGGTGTAAACATGAAAATCTGTGAAAAAAAAAGTTGTGAAAAACTTACAATAATTGACTACAAAAAGATTTGGTTTGGTTCACTTGATGCTAGGAACTCAACAAAATATGGATATTTGTTTGAAATAAGCAATACTAAGATTGTTTCCCTGTTGATAGATTTCTACGATATTTATGAGTTGAATGATTTAGAGAATTTAAATGGGAAAGTATGCCCAGTATGCCAAAAAGGGTTCATCGTCTATGATGACTATTATCTCAGCAAAGATAAGTTCTTCAGATGTAGGAATAGTGATTGTAAGTATACATGGAATTTAAGAAAAAAATGGTCTGATTTGTAGTATTCTGATAAAATTCGGGATAAACTACTTGTATTCAAAATTAGGTTTTGATCTACAATAACCAGATATAGTCTTGTAAAGATTGATATATATATATAAAGAAAAACAAAGCCGTTTCTTATTCTACATTCTTACTTTTCTCAAATATAAGATTAACAATATTTATGAATGTGTTGATATATTGTTTTATGAAATCTAAATCAGCATTGAAAATGAATGTTTTGTATTTTTTACTGAAGTCATATGGGATATTTTCTTCATCAAAATACTGAGTCACTTTTTCAAACTTTGATTCATTTCGGACAGGTATTTCAAGTCTTAGGTTTGGATTGGATCTTTTGTGAAGATAGAAAATTGTTAGTTCATTCTTGATAAGAGATATATAACTTTTTGTAAAGTTCAGTTTCAGCTCATTTTCTTTTTTTGAAAACTCTTCGTACAAGTACTTACTGATTTTAAGAACCCAGTCAGCATTTTTAGTCCAATACTTTTCATCAACAACTTCTTCGTTAACATCCAAACCTGGTTCTTGATAGACATCCATGACTTTTACAAAATCTAAGGCTTTCTTACCATCAATTTCCAGTAATTGAACTTGCATGGCTATTAATGGAAAACTATAGCTCAGTAACTGAATAACATTATAAAATCTTCTAGTAACAGTTTCAGCTATTAATACAGCATAATGTTGCCTTTGAGGAAACCTCTTTCTTTCTAAGTCCCAATATTCTAAGGTTCTGATGATATGCGAAGGGTCTGTTTCACCCAACATCAACTCTATCTCATAGAGAGCTAAGTTATCATCTGGATCTTGCATTAGAATATCTAATTTACCTCCACTGGACTGCCTTTTCTCTCGTTGAATCGGTATCATATTATCACCTAATCCTAAAATCTCGGGATTGTCAAATATTTGACACTGTAGCCAGTTTTCGTCAAAGCCTGCTTCCCTGATGCTAATTTTCTTTACTGTTGCCAATTGGTTACTCATATATCCTCCTTGTTTAATAGTTTTTTAGTCTGCAATAATTAACTTAAAAGAAATGTTTGGATCATAGTTATGACTACTTAGGTATCTTTGTATTTGATTAATGCAAGCGCTACTACTAAAATTAACATTTAGATATTTATCGTTAATTTTGATGACTGAAACATTAGGAGCCCATCTATTAGTTGTAAAATAAAAGCCACAAAGAGTTGTATTAGGATATTTCTCAATTAAGATTGTGCTAACTTGTATAAGTAAACCTCTCCAACTTGAGACATCGTACCATTTATCAATGATGAATGCTTTTTTAGGTCTTTTCCCCTTAGGATTAAAGTTTGCTAAATCAACGGTATCTAAAGATTCAGGAATAATAATTGGTAGAGTGGAGGAGATAGAAATAGGTTGATCTATTCTTTTGTAATTCCATAGACTCTGAATCTCATTAATTCCATATTCTTTATGGTAATTCCGGCTAAGAATATTTTTAGCAGTTTGGTATTTATCATATCCATATTTATTAGATGCTTCTATAGCTTCATTTTTAACTAAATCAATATGTTGAATTTTGTCTCTTTCCTCTAACATTTCATGACCTGTTATAATGGCAGCTTGTCGATAATTATCCTTATGGAGGATCTTGTTCAAAATGTTAATGATATAACTATCTGGATCATCAATAATGTTAAACTCATTAAACAGTCTTTGAGAAAAAGACCCACCAGCGGATGATAAATAAAATTTCCAAACATTCCCATCAGTTAAAATGCTAATTATGGACATATCATAAGAATTATAGAGTTGGAGTTGTTTCTCACATTCAGATAAATCAGAAATAAGATTTCCAATAGCTTTGGTTTCAATATAAACTTCTGGGGTTTGATTTAATCCCTGGGTTAAAAAAAGTGCTATATCTACCTTACCATAACTTGAAGCATTATTTTGGTTTTGAGTAAGTTTTTGAACTGGATACTCAAAGTATACTGTCTGTGGATCCCAAATATCCCACTTTAAGTTGTTAAGTATTCTCGATACAATAGCAACTCGAACAAGCTCTTCATTTTTATAAACATTGCTTTTTAGTTTATTTCGAATATCTTGGAGTATATTCTGCATTATAAGCTCCTTTTAATATTTTAAAAACAAAATTTACATTTAGGAAAAAATATGTCAATATTTTTCATAAAAAAATGATAATTGACTATTATGTTCAAAAGTAATAGTTCATTATTCCATGAGATTGAGAGAGCTAATAAAGCTTTATCAAGTCTATTATCCTAATGTGAGGATCTGACAAGTTCTTGGGGTTAAGGTGTAAACGTAATAAAGTTGTTACTAATGTGTATTTTTATAATAATTTAGTTGTATATAGTTTGGAAGTTATGGTTAATCAATCAAAATACTATAATATGCTATTTTTATTCAATAATATTGTTGCTCGCATAAGAATTGTATTATGTAAGTTTTCATTTGCTCATTATACATTATGAATAAATATGATATAAAATATTTTATTTTGCACTTGACAAATGATTTTCTTTATGAATTTATTGTATTCAAAGTTATAAGTAAATGAAAATATTAATAATAATTCAAAAAGGAAATTGTATGAGACGGTTACTACTTGTTTTTTTGATGTTTTTTTGTTGTTTTGGGCTTTTTGCTACCTCATACCTTTGGTATGAATTTACATTTAACGAAGATGAATTCCAAATATTCACAGTATCAAATGAGGATTTTTTTGAAACCCCGCTAGATTTAACACTTCAAACAGAAATAGAAGAAATCTATGCACTTAAAAATGGGGACATTCTTAGTGAGGGGACTACAATGGAGTTAGTTGTTTTAGTTCAAAGATATCTAAAATTGAAAGATTGGCAAGAAACCAACAATCCTGCACTAAATTATAGTCATATAAGAGAAGAGGATATTGTAGAATTTAATGGTTTTTTCCTACCTACATTTAGTGTTGATGGAGAAATCTCAGAAAGTAATCTTCATGAAATAGCTGATGCAACCTTAGTACATCAACTATATGATGAAGGTTTATATGATCAAGATGCAAGAAGATCTTTGTATAGAGACATTTTTAGAGTATTACTGGTTCCAGATTCAAAGGACTTCGAGACTGCTTCTGAAATATTTGAAAGTGAGTTTGGTGCATCCTTCAACACAGCAATTAATTTATCAATAAATGGAATCGAAGTATTATCTGGTACACAGATTATATCTGCTGCAAATACTTTTTGGATTTATCTAAAACCTGCTCTTGAAACATTACCCAACGTAAATCATAGTATAATTAATCAAACAACAAGCATTTTGAATACTGCTGATTGGAGTATGATAGGTATAAGTGTTGGTATTGATGGCTTTGAAAATATGATGAAAGCTCTGGTATTTCAAAATATTTTATTATCTGAATTGGAGGCAAGAGCGGCTATATTAACTGAGTTTTTGACTCCATTCTATTATCAAGATGAATTTGATCAAGAAATGTTTAATGGATTTTATGCAGCAAAAGCAGAAGTTGAAATCTTAATGGATCAATCAGTTTGGGAAGCCACAATTAGAGATACTTTTCAAAATTTTGATATATGGGCTAATACAATAACTCCCCCAGTTATAGCATTTATAGCAGGTCGCCTAGGAACTATTCTTCAAGGATATACAATAGCTCCTTGGTTAACGGGTCCATCTTTTCTGGGTATATTTGCTTATTCGGTTGGTTATGGTGTAACTGATTATGCAATAAATAATAACGACATTTTAAAATCCTCAGTTTTATTCGCGAATGTACATGAGTTTTTGAAAGCAGAGTTAAACACCTATGAAATAGACAGCTTTGACGATGCTAAGAAGTTTAGTATTTTAGTTAATATAAAACAGTGTGCTGCTATGAAATTCTATGATTCATTGGATAGAAGATTTTCACAGCTTCCCACATATTTATCAGAAACTATTGCTAGTTGGGTAACAGGCGCAACAAACTACCAAGATTATATTGAGGCATTAGGAAATTTAATTCCAATGAGTGAAAGTTATTTTAACAGATACAGATTAGATAAATTTCCTTTACAACCCATCAACCTGCAAGTTGCTTCTTCTTTATGTACAGGTCAATTACCTGAGCCAGAAATTATAGATTTGAATGATGGTTTGATAGCTTATTATCCTTTCAACGGAAATGCTAATGATGAGAGTGGGAATGGGAATCATGGTACAGAACTATTTAATTATAACTATAGTGATGGTTTATTTGACAATGCTATTTATCTTTCTAATGGTGGGTTTGTGGACATACCTGCTGCAGATTATAACAATTTTGATAGTTTTACAATTTCTATTTGGGTTAAAGAAGTTTCGATGAGTAATAGTGATGGAGAAGCTTATATCTATTGTGGAATAGATGGATCTTCTAGTCAAGCAGTAGGTATTTCTCATTTTAATAGTTATATGTTATTTAGTGTTGGAAATGCTCGATTTAGTTATCCCTTTGATTATGATATATATTTAAATAATTGGATGATGTATACAATAGTATATGATAATAACTCTTTTAAAGCATTTATAAATGATATACTGATCGGAGAAACTGTAGTTAATCTAATAAATGTAAATTATAATTATAGTGCTGTTGGCAAACACTGGTGGTATAGTGGTTCATCATACTCTACACGGTTTAATGGATTTATCGACGATACAAGAATCTATAATAGAGCACTCTCAGAACAAGAAATCCAACAATTATACATTCAAGAATCACCTAAGATAGCTAACTTCACTGTAGATAATCTAGAAGTAATAATAGGTAATGACGTAACTTTCCAAAACCAATCAACAAATGGAGCAACTTCATGGGAGTGGGACTTTAACTCTGATGGTATAATAGACTCAACAGAAGAAAATCCAGTATGGTCTCCTACAGAAACTGGTTCATATAGCATATCTCTAACAACATGGTGGGGAGATGAGAGTGATAATGTGATTCAAGAAGATTATATCTGTGTAGTGGAGCAAATAGATTTTGGACTAATTGCATATTATCCACTCAATGGTAATGCTTATGATGAAAGCGGAAATGGGAATCATGGTGAGGTTTATGGGGCAACTCCTACTACTGATAGGTTTGGATATGTTGATAGTGCATACGAGTTTGATGGGATTAATGATTATATTGACCTTTTAACAACAACTACTATTACCAGTAACAATGATTGGACTTTCTCTGCATGGGTTTTATCTAATGACACTAGTGGGTATTGCGGATTTGCTAACAAAAGATATTGGGACTCAAATACTGTTTCCTTCCATGCACAAAAAGACGAAGATAATAACATATTTAGTATGCAATTAAGTCAAACTAATGATAATCAAACTGGTACTACTGTTCCTTATGGTTGGCACTTAGTCTTAGTTTCTTATGAAAGTACGGAAAATGTTGCTCATTTTTATTTAGATGGTATTTTCATCAATTCATGGATTCCTCAAGGTAGTTTTACTAATTCGCAACCTTTACAGCTTGGATTAACTAAACAAGCTGATTATTCATATACTGGATACTACTATGATGGGCTTATTGATGATGTACGCATCTACAATCGAGCTCTCTCACAAGCAGAGATATCTGAACTTTGGGGAGATTATGAACAAATTACAAAACCTACTAATATTACAGCTACAGAAAGTGAAAGTAGTCTCACTATAACTTGGAGTATGCCTGCAGATAGAGGTCTAATAGGTTTTAAGGTCTGGAGATTAGATAGTGGTTGTGATGATAATGAAGCAAATTGGAATCTCCTTACCCCTGACTTATTAACTGATCATAGTTATATTGATAATACATGGTCAAGTTTAGGACAAGGTTCTTTCCGATATGCAGTTAGTTCATATTATAGCAATGGGACAAACTCAGGTGCTGGTTTTTCCAATTCTATTAGCAGAGAATCTATAATATTTACTTCATTTGGTAATATTTTTGAACTTGGGGAGAGTGTGTATAATCAGAGTTTTGTTAGTAAGGACATTTTTATCATAAACAGTGGTAATTATGCATTAGATATATTTTCCTTAGAGAATACCAACAGCCACTTTTCTCTTGATGCTAATATACCAAATCAAGTTTTACCAGGTGATAGCTTAGCTATAAATGTGGCTATACCAACAACAGAAATAGGTAATTTTAGTACTCAGCTAACGGTTAATAATAATTCTGTTAATGATTCAGAATTTCTAATTAATGTTAATGCCCAATGTGTAGTCTATCCCCCAGAAGATCCAGAAAATGTTAATATTCAAGTTGTTAACGGAACAGCCTATATCAGTTGGGATGCTGTAACATCAGATCAACTTGGAAATGGTATTAATCCTGACACTTATATTGTATACTATAGTGAAATTCCTGATGCTTCGGATGATTACTATTTCTATTTGAATAATACAACTGAGTTATCACTTATTCATAATCAAGTCGGTTTATTTAGCAATGATATGTATTACAGAGTAGTGGCTTATATTGACACCAATAATATCTTAGATAGAACCTTATTGTCTAAGAAGGATAATAGGAGGATTACTCTTAATGAAATCCGAGATTTGATTATTAAAAATCAAAAATAATGGACTTAATTTTATAAACACAGCTTAGATAATTTTGGACTGTGCTTATTCTATATCTCAAGAGTTGAAAGAGAATGCTTACGTCGTTTAACAGGGTAGGCAGTTGAAAGATTTTAAGTTATTAGTAAATAATTTGAAGATAGGGACATCTATGTCCTTATCGTTAACTAAATAGACCTTTACCGAATAATAATAAACTAATTAAATTATTTTAGCAATATGTTAGTCCATTTTCCCGAGTCGGGAAAATGGTTTGTTATAGAACCCAAATAATGCAGTAGACCTTTGCGAATAGCACTATCTTCTTTTGCAAAAGTAAGCTACATAATTTTCAGGAATATATATAATATATGCCTTCAAATTCTGTAACTTATTTTGCTAAAAGAATCTAGCACTCTTCATCAAAGTTCTACTGGACCATTCGGGTTAAAGAAGTCGATAATATTGAACATCTTCATGTTTTCTTGACATTTTATAATGATTGTTTATTGGTAACAAAACCTCTTCTGTCGGACGGTGGAGATTCTCTCCGCCCCAAGCTGTAAGCTTGGTAGTATTAAATCCCTTCGGGATTTAAGAGGCCTTAATAAAAATACCTTAACTCTTTTTGGAATATGATTTACAATAATGATATCATAGTCCTTAGTCTTATCTTAGGGAAACCTTAGTCATTCCTTACTGTATCTCGATGAAATCCCGATGATTCATCGAGATACTTAAAGGCATCACTAGGCAAACCCTTTTGTAATGCCT
>JAEKNW010000009.1 GCA_016838885.1 Candidatus Cloacimonadota bacterium | reverse complement strand
TATTGCATACGCCATCCCAAGAAGAAGAGAGTGAAAAATGAAAAATGAAAAGTGAAAAATTGCGGTATTGCTACGCAATGATGATTTAAGAAAGAAGAAAAAATCTATCCACGAATTTCACGAATTACACGAAGAGGAAGAAAAAGATTTTTAGCCACGGATAACACGGATAAAAGCCTCTTCAGTCGGACGGTGGACATTCTGTCCGCCACTAAAAAAAAGAAGAAGATATTTAGCTACGGATAACACGGATAAGAAAGAAGATAAAAGTCCACAGATTACACTGATTCACACTGAATAAGAGGAAGATTTTTAACACAAAAGCACAGAAATTCACTAAAACACGAAGAAGAAGAAGTAAGAATTTTAGCCACAAATAACACAAATGAACACAAAGAAGAAGAAGATTTTTAGCCACGGATAACACGGATTACACGAAGAGGAAGAAAAAGATTTTTAGCCACGGATAACACGGATAAACACGGATAAAAGCCTCCTCAGTCGGACGGTGGACATTCTGTCCGCCTCTACGGGATAAAAGTCTCTTCTGTCGGACGGTGGACATTCTGTCCGCCTCATTGCTATATTTTTGGAATTGACTTATTGGTTGAATGCAGGACAATATCATTGATATTTTAATATGACTTTTTAAATCCTGAAAGGATGCAGATATAATAGGCAGGGCTCGAAGACCCTGTGTAAGAATCCCCCACAAACCTAAGCCCCGGAGGGGCGATAATATACTAGCTAAATAAATGAATATTTTCGCCCCTGTAGGGCTCATCTTTGGTAGGGTACTCGCTACAGTGTCTTCGAACACTGCCTATTATATTTTCATCCCTTGGGGATTTAATAGAAACAAGCTTACAGCTTGGGGCGGAGAGAATCTCCACCGTCCGACAGAAGAGGCTTTGTTACCAATAAGCAATCATTATAAAATGTCAATAAAACCTTAAGATGGGAATACTATCGACTTCTTTAAGGATAAGCTATTAGTGAAGAGTCTTTCCGACAGAAATCTATACAGAATGAAGTTAATTTATGAATGAAAGAGTAACCCTGTTTGGAATCTCGCCACAAGCTGTGGCGAAATTGCCATGGGGTCATATTTCACTGATCTTTAGTAAGTTTGACGATAGAGAAGAATTACTTTTTTATATCTCCAAAGCAAGTCAAGAAGCCAGGCGTCTACGCATAAAGCTACGCCAACCCAAGCGGATAACACTGATTCACACTGATTAAGAGGAAGATTTTTAACACAAAAGCACAGAAATTCACTAAAACACGAAGAGGAAGAAAAAGATTTTAGCCACGGATAACACGGATAAACACGGATAAAGAGGAAAATTTTTAACACAAAAGCACAGAAATTCACTAAAACACAAAGAAGAGGAAGATCCTTAACACAGAGTTTCACAGAGGTAAGCACAGAGTTGCACAGAGTTTTGAAGAAGAAGAAGTCCGAATGATGATTAACCCTTTACTGGGAGCGCCACTGGGAGCGCCGGCATCCCTGCCGGCATCTTACTGGGAGCGCCAGCATCCCTGCCGGCATCTTACTGGGAGCGCCAGCATCCTGCTGGCAAACTTGGAGCTCCACAAGGAGCTCCAAGTGAAGATGCCGGCAGGGATGCCGGCGCTCCCAGTAGGGGGGTAACCATTGTCATTCGGCCTTCCTCTTCCTCTTAATCAGTGTTAATCAGTGTAATCTGTGGACTTCTTTCTTCTTTCTTCTTCTTTTTATTAGTGGCGGACAGAATGTCCACCGTCCGACTGAAGAGGCTTTTATCCGTGTTTATCCGTGCTATTCCGTGGCTAGAAATCTTCTTCTTCGTGTAATTCGTGAAATTCGTGGATAGATTTCTTCTTTCTTATTTGTGTTCATTTGTGTTATTTGTGGCTAAAAATTCTTCTTCTTTCTTAAATCATCATTGCGTAGCAATACCGCAATTTTTCACTTTTCATTTTTCATTTTTCACTCTCTTCTTCTTGGGATGGCGTATGCAATA
>JAEKNW010000008.1 GCA_016838885.1 Candidatus Cloacimonadota bacterium | reverse complement strand
TTTTCATTCTTGCGAAGCAAGACTTAAACACCCCGTCATCTTCGATGCCACCCCTCTTGGAAACATTTGCTTGAGCAAATGAAGAGGGGATTGAAGACATACGGGCTCTATCTCTCTTATCAATTAAACGATTAAACAATTAAACGATTAAACAATTAACCAATTAAACGAATAAAAAATTAAACAAATCACTACCTTAATTTATACTCTTTCTTCTGCAAGTAATCATAGCGAATATTCATTCCTGATTGGAAAATTAAAGCCATGATAGAGTCCTGTCCTTCCTTAAGAGAACTATAATCTGCGAAATCTAAGGTTCTTATAATTGCTTCAAAAACGCGGATTGCCCCCGAGTGGTCACATAGCAGTATCCTTCTTCCTTGATTCTCTTTTAAGAGCTGGATAAAGCTAAAACCTATTCTCCAATCAGCTTCTATTAAAGTCTCTCCTTCAGGATAGTGATAGAATCTATTTTTTAGCATAGCCTTGGCTTTCTTGAGTTTATCAGCTTCACTTCCTTGCCATTCATCACCATAAATATTAACTAACTCAGCAAAAATATCATTCTTAAATTTATGAGTAACAGCTCCATATTTCTGAGAGTTGAGTCCATAAATTGCCTTGAAGTTAATATTGGTATATTCTGCACCTGATAGGAAATAACGAGATGTCTGTTCAGTATTTTCAGATTCACTACCAAAAACATGGATTGGATTCTCTTTAGAATAAGCCCAGAACCTATATCCTTCATTTTGTAGAGCATCTACTGCAACTTTGAAATCTAATCCTAAGCTTTTAGCTGTATCGATTCCTTCTTCTTTGAGAGAATTTCCAACAGAATAGGAGACTCTTCTATTGTTATGCCAGGAATCCCAGTAGCCTGAACCAACAAATTCCGGATTACTTCCACCTGATTCATGGACAGATTTACCATGCCTGATTAAAATTACTTGAGTCTGATTAAGTGGTACATAGGCATTAGGATAGAGGGGCATGGCTTTTCCGTTAGGGAGCCAGATTATTCTCTCTTTCATAATGAGACCTGAGCCATCATCCAGTTGTCTTCCTTCAAGACGGCGAGAACCATCTTCATTACTTGCCATATCCATAGCTAATACAAATTTTGTTCGATAACGAGTTAGCTCAGTACCACGTGAAGGGATGTTTTGAGGACAGAGTTCATCCCAGAATCGTTCTAATCCAAACTTCTGTCTGATTAATCTTTTAAAACTATCATTGGTGATGAGTCCGTTCCAAGCCAGGTAGAACATATCTTTATTGTTTTTTCCAATCTCTTTATTATTTGCTAAATTACGGATAAACTCATACTTTCTTTTTATATAAATCTCAGGTGTTGTGCCTGAAGTAAGTGAAGAGATAAAGAAATAGATATCCTTACCAATAGTCCTTAGTTGGTCTATCATTTTATGATCAACATCAGTCTCTGAAAGCTGAAGTTTATCCCCATAAACCACCTTCAAGAACCTTATACCCTTCTTTACAGAATCTAAAGTGTAGGCATTATGAAACTCAGCATGATCTCTTGTGTGAAAGAGGATTACTTCGTCTCCATTTTTTGTCTCTTTATTCTTAGTAACTATTTCATCTTTTGATGTTTTTGATTTAATATCATTCTTTTCTTTTGTTTTTGGCATTAAATCCTCCTAATTAATTCATTGAGACATAATACTCCATAAATGATTATTAGCAAGTGAAAGTTCTACTGCACCATTCAGGTTAAACCCTATTGCATTATTTGGGTTAAAGATAAGTTATTGGAAAAGGTGGCTTGATAGTTGAACAGTCTCTATTGTCTTTTTCTCACAAAAATAAAAAAAATCTTGACTAAATTTAGCAGTCTGAAAATATGTTTGCTAAATAATCGATGTTAAAATAAAAATAAATCAAAAACGGAGGTATAAGATGATCCTTAAACCTATTGATGATCGTGTAGTGATCAAATTAGATCAAAAAACTACAGAGAAGAAAGTTGGGAATTTATATATTCCTGATAGTGCAAAAGAGAAACCTCAAATGGGTGAAATTATTGCTGTTGGCAATGACGAAGATTTGCAAGAGATTGTAAAAGTCGGGGACACTGTTCTTTATGCAAAGTATGGTGGAAGCGAAGTTGAATTGGATGGAGAAAAGTATCTTATCATTTCTCGTTCAGACATCTTAGCAATTGTGGAGTAATGATGATAGAAGTAAATGACAATAACTTTACTGAAATCGTAGAAAACTCCGATATTCCCGTATTAGCAGACTTTTGGGCTCCTTGGTGTGGTCCTTGTAAGGCTTTAACTCCAACAATGGAAAAAATAGCTCAAGAGTTAGAAGGCAAAATTAAAGTTGTCAAAATCAATGTTGATGAATCACCTGCTATTGCCGGTAAATTCTCAGTGATGTCTATTCCTACCGTAATTTTGTTCAATCAAGGCAAAGTTCAAGAGCAATCAGTAGGATTAGTCAGTAAAGATAAACTTCTCAAAAAGATTCAACCATATTTATAGGATTTAAATCCTAGGAACAGACGCCCTTTCTTGTGAAGGGCGTTTTCTTTTACTAAACCCAAATAATGCAGTAGACCTTTGTGAATAGCACTATCTTTTTTTGCAAAAGTAAGCTACATAATTTTCAGGAATATATATATTATATGCCCTCAAATTCTGTAACTTATTTTGCTAAAAGAATCTAGCACTCTTCATCAAAGTTCTACTGCATCATTCGGGTTAAAAAATGATTGACAGCTACTAGAGGAGTGTTATTTTGATATATAACAAAAAAATATGGAGTTGCCATTTGAAATTAATTGAAATATCAAAATACATCGGTTCAGGACTTGTCATGAATCGTTATCAAGCCAAGAGTGAGAAAGAGATTATCAATAGATATAGAGTATTAACAATTAAGAGCTTAGATAGTGTCGGAAGTATAGATGAAACTGAGTTAGAAGATTTTTCTGCAGGAAGAGATATTCCTGAGAAGTATATTGCTAAGGCAGGAGATGTCTTCATCAGAAACAGCTTTCCTTTCACATCAGGTTATATAAAATCACATTCGGATTATCATCTAATAATTTCTTCTAATTTCACTGTAATTCGCCCAATGGAAGATAGAATTCTTCCTGCTTATCTTTCTATATATCTTAACAGCATTCAGATGCAGGACTATTTTAATAGAGTAACTTCACCTAGTAGTATGAAATTTATTAAGGCAGAGACTATCAAGCAATTAGAGCTTGATTTAATGATTTTGGATAAGCAACAAGATGTTATAAAGCTCTTTTCTATTATGCAAGAAGAGCTTACCCTAATGAAAGATATTTTTACTAAGAAAGATATTCTTTATCGCAAGATGATAAATGAGTTAATTGGGGGAAGAAATGTTAGATAATCGAATGCAAAGAGTTCTAAAAATCTATGATGAGTTTAACACAAAAGTATCAACTTATGACAGGATTGATAACAGTGATATCTTTTTGTTATTTGTCTATTATGCTTTACGTTATGAACAGAAAATTTATCACTATTTTAAAGCTAACAGGAGTGATAAAGAAGACTATAATTTGAAGTTGATTGAGGCTAAATTAGTGGGAACTGAAAGTCCGGACTATGAACTAATTCATCTTCGTAATTTTAAAGAACATCGTTCTCCTTCCACATTTATTAATGCAGTGAAGAAGATGATGAATTATAGCACAGAAATGCTTGAGACAAGAGAAATAAGTATTTCTAAGTTAGTAAAATTTGGGGATTGGGCTAAAGAGAAACAGGGTTATCAAGCTATTTTTGACTTGAAAGAAGCCTTGTTTCAGGTTCTGCTACATAAAAAGAAGTATTCAGCTGAAGCTCTTTTTTTTAATGATTTAATCATAGAATTATCAGGCAAGAGCAATAAAGAGCAGTTTTCTACCCACAAGGAGATTACTGAGATTGTAGCATATATTGTTAAACAAGAGAGAGCAATGTCTCTTTATGACCCGGCTTGCGGTGCCGGTTCTTTGTTGATTGAAGCTGGTAAGAATTCACATCATACTATCAAGTTGTATGGTCAGGATAATGATGAGAAGATTATTCTGTGGGCAGAGTTAAACTCAATTTTGGCTGAAGTTAAGGCTAATTTTGCTGTTCAAGATTCATTTTATAAAGATAACAAGCATCATGAGAAGGTTGATATGGTTATTTCTGAACCTCCACTTTTCTCAAAAGAATTAGCTAAGTATGACATCCAAATGATAAGGGAAGAGTTAGAGAATTATGGTGAACCGGGCAATCAATCAATAAGCAGAGATGAGATATTCATTTTAAACATGAGCCGAAGATTGAAGCAAACAGGGTTAATGATTTTAATTCTTCCCCATAGTATACTTTATAAAGAGGGAGAAGCTGAGTATTATCGTCAGCAGATTATTTCAGAGTACAATAGTTTAGATGCCATTATCCTACCTTCTGTTAAGAATGGCAAGCGAGTGCTTAATAATTATGTGATTCTTATCTATCGTCCAAATAGAAACATCTATGATTCCTTAAGTGGTACTTTAAAGAATATTAAAACTGATGTAATGATGATTAGTGATATGGCTGGTAATGAATTAACCGCAGAATCAATTGCTTCTATTTATCTGCAGAAACAGGAATTACCGGGGATTTCTAGAATTGTATCACAAAAAGAGATCAGAGATAATCATTATAATTTGAACCTTTCTCTCTATTTGCATGAAGGTAGTAAGGATAATAAATCTCATGATGAGTTGATTGGTGAGATACATAAAGTTGAGTCTCAGCTAAAAAAAGTGCAAATACAATTAGAGAATGAACTTAAAAAGTTATCTCTCCCAAGTTAGAGGGAGATTATATCACACCCTAAATAGCAGAATTTATTTGACACTAGAATAGTAATATAAGATAAGGTATAAAATAATATCAAAAAAGAGGGAAAAATGATTTTAATTTTAGATACAATAAAGAATGATGATGCGTCATTTAGATTTAGGAAGAGTATAGAAAGAATTTTAAAAAGTGATTTCAAGTATGTTTTTAAGAGAATATTTAGCAATGATTTAAATCTTGATTATTCTCAATATGATAAATTAATTATATCAGGTTCAGAGTTATCAGCCTCCACTCAACATATTGAGCAGAACGAAGTGTTCAGCGTAATTAATGAGTTTATTTTTGCAGCCAAGCCTATTCTTGGTATCTGTTATGGACATCAGATGTTGGCTCGTTTGTTAGGTGGCGATGAGTGCTGTGTTCCTGCCACGACTCCTGAGTTTGGCTTCACAAAAGTAAAGATAGAAGAAAATGAACTATTTGAGGGGATAACAGAAGCTATCTTTATGCAATCTCATTTTGACCAAGTAGTTGGTTTAGAAGAACCTTTTCAAGTTATTGCCAGCAATGATAACGTTAAAATCCAGGCATTTCAATGGGATGTTTTTCCAGTCTGGGGAGTTCAATTTCATCCTGAGCTAAATTTTGAAGAGGGTTCAAAGATGCTAGAGCGTAACTTAAAAGAGGATGCCAGAGTGAAAGAGTTTGCTAATTACGATTGCCAAGATGCTAAATGTGGAGATCAGGCAGAGTTGATCTTGTTAAATTTCTGTAAGATAGGGGAGAAGAATGGCTAAAAAAAGAAAAGAAGTGTCTAAAGCAGGCAAGCCGGTAACGGGTGATGTTAATGATAATCTTATTAAGAAAAACTGGATTGGTATTACAATTATTGTTCTATTTTTATCGATTGCTTTTTTTAAGCTGGGTTTTTTAGGTTATGAGCCGACTGCTCATGATACTAACCAATGGAGATATACAGCAAATGAATCTCTTGAGTATAACAAGCATCATTCTGATCCTGCCTTATGGAATAGTAATATCTTCTCCGGAATGCCTAACTACTTAATTAGTTTCCCAACAAAATACCCCTTTGTTAAAAATCTAATCCTGGCCATTAATCCTCTGATAAACTGGAAGTTATCTTTTCTAATTTTAGGTGCATTAGGTGCTTTCTTCCTGCTAAGGTATTTAAAAATGGGAGTTCTAACATCAACCTTTTTAGGACTTGCTTTTGCTATCTCTTCTCATTTTGTTGCTTTAATAGAGATGGGACATAATACTAAGTTTCAGGTAATTATGATTTTACCCTGGTTACTCTATGCCATTATCTATTTAAGGGAAAAGAGAAATCTCTTAGGATTAGGTTTTTTTGCAGTAGCCTTGATTACCCAATTGAGGCTTAATCACTTACAAATCACTTATTACCTCTTTTTATTTCTAGGCATTTTTTGGGTCTATGAATTAGTTTTAGCTATTAAAAACAAAGAATATAAATCTTTTTGGATATTTACCTTACTTCTAGTAATAGGACTAGGCATAGCAAGCTTAGCCGTGATGAATCCTCATCTTTCTAACTGGGAATACTCTCATTATTCCATGAGGGGAGGAGAAACAGGTTTAACTAAAGAGTATGCTCATGGTTGGTCATTTCATCCCCTAGAAATAACCTCCTTGGTATTTCCTAACTTCTTCGGAGGGATAAGTCCTGATTATTGGGGTTGGATGAGCTTTACCCAAGCCTATCACTACTCAGGAGTTATAATTCTTTTATTAGGTATTATAGCTTTGTTTCTCTCGAAAAAAAGATATACTAAAGTATTTGGAGTAGGTATTTTAGCTGCTCTGATTATGTCATTTGGGAAGTATTTCCCACTTTTCTCGAATTTCTTACATGATTACTTCCCCGGATTTAACAAATTCAGAGTGCCTGCAACTCATTTAGTGATAGCTCAACTCTTACTTATCCCCTTAGCAGCTATAGGATTAACAGAGATTCTTAAGCGAGTTAACAATGAAAAGTTTGCTAAAATTATGAGAATTTCAATGATTGTAGTCGTTACCCTCTTTTTATTTAATTTAGTAGGTGGTAAAGACCTCTTCTCCGGGATGAATTTCTCTTCTCAAGGGGAGATGGCACAATGGCAACAATACCAAGGAAACCCTCAATTACAAGATCATATTGATAATCTAAAAGCTGAGAGACTTACCTTGACTGTAAATTCAGTACGTAATGGACTCTTCTTCTTAGCTTTAGGATTCGGTTTAATCTTTTTCTATACTAAGCAGATGCTATCTAAAAATATCTTTCTGATTCTCATTGGAGTCTTCATTATTTCAGATTTGATGCTGGTAAATGGAAGATATTTCCAAACTCTTTATCCCAAAAAAGAATCTAAAGAATTAGCAATGAATAGCATTGAATCACATCTTAATGCTATAGAAGCTAAAGGAACCTATCGAGTATGGCCTTACGATAATATGGATGATGTTTCCTGGTCTGCCCATCTCCAAATAATTGGTGGTTATCATGGAGCAAAACTTTTACGCTATAATGATGTGATAAACAAGGCCATGAATATCAATGTTATCAATATGCTTAATGCAAAATACTTAATCTCAAAAGAAAAGCTAGGTCAGCCACTTAAGACCATGAAGAAAGGTAATGAGACAATTGGACTCTACTTCAACCCTGATGCCTTAGATAGAGCCTGGTTTGTGCAAGACCTGCAAGTCCTGAAAACTACAGAGGAAAGGCTTAATTATCTTAAAAGTAATAAATTCAGACCACGCTACCAAGCTATTGTAGAATCAGAAATAGCTTTCCAAGATCAATTAGGGATGGGTTCTATAGAGCAGGTTCCTCAAGCAGATTTTATGCATAGAATTGAATTTAAAGTACATAATCTTGATAAAGATGGTTTCATGGTAGTTAGTGAAACTTATTACCCTGCCGGCTGGAAAGCTTATGTTGATGGGGTAGAAACCGAAATATACCCTTCAAATCATATATTACGAGGGATTAAAGTTCCGGCAGCTACAGAAAAAGTTGAGATGGTCTTTGCCCCAGAGAGTTATTATCTAAGTACAAAACTCTCTTTAGTAGGACTGGTTCTTTCGATTCTTTTACTATTAGCAGGCATTTACTTAGAAGTTTTCCGAAAGAGGCAAGAGCTTGCTTAAACTAAAAACTCATTATTATAGAGATCATGATATTCAACTTCAAGAGGCTTTACAAACCGGATTGGGAGTTACACATCGGATATCAGTAGGGAAGGAGATTCCCACTGATATAGATGTCCTAATCTTAGCTTACCCTAATGCTGATAAGCTTGGAATTGCTCCTAACTTGAAATATTTAATAATTCCTTTTGTGGGCATTCCTGATTCAACAAATAGAGTCATGCGTGATTTCTCTCATATTAAAGTACTTAATATTCATCATAACTATAGACCTGTGGCAGAAAATGTTATGGCTTTTCTCTTGGCTGGGATTAAACACATTATCCCAGCTGACCGGGATTTTCGAAAACATGATTGGTCTATTAGGTATGGCGATAACCCTGCTTCCCTTCTCTATAAAAAGAGAATTATTATCTGCGGATATGGTCATATTGGTAAACTTTTAGAAAGTTTTTTACTTCCTTATGATTTAGTGATAGACAAGATAAAAAGAAATGATATTAATCCTGAAAAGGGCATCTATTCACTCTCCGATTTAAATAATATTATCGGTAACTATGATATTGTGATTAATCTTTTACCCGCAACAACAGAGACCAAAGAGGTCTTCTCCCAAAAGAGCTTTAATAAAATGAGAGAGAATTGCTTCTTTGTCAATGTAGGCAGAGCATCAACAGTCCAAGAAAAAGCTTTATTCGAGGCACTTCAAAAGAAAAGAATCCTAGGAGCTGCTCTTGATGTGTGGTATAATTATCCGACTTCTAATGAGGAGAGACTGCATACTCCTCCTGCGAATTACCCCTTTAATACTCTAGATAATGTGATTATGAGTCCTCACCGAGCAGGGGGCTTAGGCATGAAAGAGAATGAAATGTTTCGAGTGGAAGAACTAATTAAACTACTAATGAAGATTGCTCAAAACCCTGATTTGGAAGGAATTGATCTCGATATTGGATATTGAAGCTTCTGGGATAGCACTACAAATGCACAGCATTAAATTAAGAGTTAAGAGTTAAGAGTTGAGAGTTAAGAGTTAAGAGTTAAGAGTTAAGAGTTAAGAGTTAAGAGTTAAGAGTTAAGAGTTAAGAGTTAAGAGTTAAGAGTTAAGAACACTGATAAGAAAGAAGAAAATAAAGAATTATCTTCATTCGTGTTAATTTGTGTTCATTAGTGGATAGATTAATTCTTCTTAAAACTCTGTGAAACTCCTTTTGCCCTCTGTGTAACTCTGTGTTAAGGACATTTCTGTTAATGTATAACATAGGTTCTCTCTTTCACCCCTTTCCTTGTCTTTTCGTCTAAAGCGAAAAATCTCAAAATAAATAGTTCTTGACTACAATTTAATAAAAGACGAATTATGGTTCCATAAAAAATATTCAATATGGAGATAATTATGTACAGATTCAGAAAAGATCTTGAGGCAAAAAAAGCTGTAGAGATCAATGTACCACACAAAAAAGTAATGATGTGTCTCAATGAGAGCACTCTCAATCCCTTAGAAGCAGTCAAGGACCAGTTATTAGAAAACCTAAAATTGGTTCCTTTGAATAGATATTTCAATGATATTACCCCTAAACTGAAGAATAAGTTAGCTGAATATGTTGGGCATGGAATTAAACCATCTCAAATACTCTTCGGAAATGGGGCAGACGAGATGCTCTATTATATCTTCACAAGCGTCAGAGAGAGTGTTAGAAGTTATGCTGTATCCCTTGCTCCCTCATATTTTGATTACAAAAGTTATTGTGATGCTGTAGGCTTAGGCTTTGAACCAATTGAACTCAATAAAGATTTTAACTTCTCGGTAGAAGATTATTTAGAAAAATTGAATCATCCCAATTGCAAGTTAGGTATCTTGTGTAATCCTAACAATCCTACAGGTAACTTAATTCCTGACAAGAAGATAGTCCATATCTTAGAAAATACAGATAAATTAGTTCTCCTTGATGAAACCTATTTTGAATTCTCAGGCATTACTTTTGCTGATGTTTTACATAAATATCCTAATTTAGTCATTGTTCGTTCATTCTCCAAAGCCTTCTCTGTTGCAGGACTAAGATTTGGCTATCTTATAACTTCCGAAGAGAACGCAATAGAAATCGGTAAGGTGATGACTGCTTTCCATAGTAGCTTAATGATTCAAACTTTTGCCTACACCATCTTAGAAAACAAAGAGATTTTTCTTACACATACTGAAAAGGTTAAAGACATTCGTAATAAACTCTATCTCTGGATGCTATCTCAAGATTATATAACAGTATATCCTTCTCATACTAACTTCCTTATCTTCACCATTGGAGATTCTACTCCTGAACTCTTCGATTATCTCTCAGATAACGAAGTGGCCTTGAGACCGGTTTGGGGACATCCCCTTCTTAAAAACCACATAAGAATAAGTATCGGGACCCAAGAAGAAATCGAAAAGTTTATGCAACTCTTCTTGAAATTTATTGATAGGTTTTAACCCAAAAAATGCAGTAGATCTTTGAGAATAGCACTATATTCTTTTGCACTCTTCTCTAAAGCTATACTGCATCATTCGGGTTTAAAAATAAATATAAAAAAGGCACTGAGAAATCAGTGCCTTAATTTTATGTGAATTAATGAATACTATTTGTAGTCAACTTTATATTTGTTTTTGAGCTCTTCAACTTTAGCTACATAAACTTCTCTTTGCTTCATAGTCATAAGTTCATTAGAAATAGTTTGTTTAACTTGACTTAATTCAACATCTTGCGCAGGAGTTTTATCATCTAATTTGATGATGTGGTAACCAAACTGAGTTTTAATAGGCTCAGAAATTTCCCCGATTTCCATATTAAAAGCTGCTTCCTCAAATTCTGGAACCATTCTACCACGTGAGAAAGAACCTAATGATCCACCTTGGTCTTTGGATGGACATGATGAGTTTTCCTTGGCTGCAGTAGCGAAATCTAAATCTTCATTCTTAATCTTATTGTAGATTTCTTGGCAAGCTTCTTCAGTATCAACTAAGATATGACTAGCAGAAACTTCTTCAGCTTTAGCATATTTAGCTTTGTTAGCTTCAAAATGAGCTTGAAGTTCATCATCGCTAACTTGAGCTGTTAAAAGTAAGTTATTAATATTAATCTGAGTTAAAACAGTCTCTTTTAATCTTGCTAATTCTTGTTTAAATACTTCAGTCTCTTCAACTTTATTATCTATGGCGTCTGCAAGAAGTAATTTTTGATTAACTAACTCATTAAGAATCTGAGATTTTCCCTCTTCATTATTGAATTGTGCTGCTCTTTGTTGTCCTAATTGTTGTAGAAAAATTTCCACATCTTGAGCTGTAATATCTTTCCCTTCTACAGTTGCTAATACTTTGTTTTCCATTTTATCTCCTCTTATTTATTCTTTGTGTAAGAAATATTTAATCGGCATATCCGTCAAATGTTTTCTCCCTTGATAAAAAAAAGCCTGCTTTCGCAGGCTGTAATATTGGCGACCCCTAGGGGAATCGAACCCCTGTTGCAAGAATGAAAATCTTGAGTCCTAACCACTAGACGAAGGGGTCAGTTTATTCGTAAAAAATAACTGACAGGTTAGTTTGGCATCTCCAAGGGGAATTGAACCCCTGTTGCTGGAATGAGAATCCAGAGTCCTAGGCCACTAGACGATGGAGACTTAATTGATTTAGTGGCGACCCCTAGGGGAATCGAACCCCTGTTGCAAGAATGAAAATCTTGAGTCCTAACCACTAGACGAAGGGGTCAAGAAAAAAATGGTGATCCAGGATGGGCTCGAACCATCGACTCTCTACTTAAAAGGCAGATACTCTACCACTGAGTTACTGGACCACATAATCGCTCATTAAATCAACGTATTGTTAAAATCTAAAAACCCACTTTTTTTGTCAAGAAGATTTTTTAAAAAAAACTGGAAAGGCCTTTATCTTTCAAGCCTTCCCAGTCATAAAATCTCTTTTATAGCCTCTCTTCCAAATCAGCCAAAGCGTTAATAAAGTAGATATAAGCTTGGTCTGGTGAGTCATAAGGAGAGAAGTATTTATGTACATCTCCATCATTGAAGTATTTAGTGCACATGTAGTAGAAGTGGTCAGAGGTAGTAAGTTTTCTGGTGATTTCAATGAGTTCCGGATCACCTTTAGCTAAAACTCTTTCGAAAAGTTCGTAGAGAGTTTCAATAGCGTTATTTTGCATATCGTTTTCTAACCAAGCTGATAGATCTCTCTCTTCATCAGCCCAAGAAACAGCTTGCGGAAAGGCAAGCGGTTCTTGCTGATAGTTAGCTAATTTATTAGCATCTTTAGGGTTAGCAAAACCTAGGCCTTGATGTTTAAGAACTTCTTCAGGCAATTTTTCCATGAAGTCGAAGATACCGGTTTCAGCCCATTGATGTTCACCAAAGGTTTCATAATCCATAAAAAGATTAAGGAATTGGTTTTTATTATCATCGTTTTTCCAAGTAAGCTGATCAATCCACTTGATGAATTTTTCACTAGTCAGAGGGTATTGTGACCAGTTTTTATCAGAGAATCTAAAGGCAATATCATCAGAAAGTTGGTATGATTTTAAGAGAAGGTTCATAGTCCGCGAGTAATTCTTGTAAGCAAAAAGAGGGGTTCTCCATTTAAGAACTCTTCTCACTCCTTCTGTGATAATAGTATTAAATTGACCTGTATCGAAGACTAAATCAGAGACTCTGTCTTGATAAATAAGCTCAGTGTTTCTAAAAGTTGTAGGTTTTTGTCCAAACTCTTGAATCATCAGATTAGTATGTTTTTCCACTTGAGCTAAGAATTCATCTTTATTATATAGGAAAGAGAGGGAGTGATAGTAAGTTTCACCCAGAAACTCGACACAGCCAGTAGCAGCTAACTCTTTAAAAGATTCTAAGACTTCAGGATAATATTGTTTAAATTGATCAATAGTAATCCCTGAAATAGAATAGGCAATTTTAAACTTTCCTTCATATTTCTTTATTAATTTTAACATCAGTTTATTAGTAGGAAGGTAGCATTTATCTGCTACTTTTCTCATAACTTCACGATTTAATCTTTCATCAAAATATGATTCATCAGAACCAATATCCATAACATTGAGATGTCGCAGTCTGTAAGGTTGATGAACTTGAAAATAGAAAACAACATTAAGCATCTATCTCTCCTCGGTTAGAGTCTAATATTTCTTGGTAAATTTTCTTAACTTTATCAGCAGATTTATCCCATTGGATTGCTTTAACTTCATGTGCTCCTAATAATCCTACTTTCCTACACTCTTCAGGGTGTTCAATCAAGTAGATTAAGGTTTCAGCCATTTCATCGACATTCCAGAAGTCTATTTTATAAGCGTGTTCAACAACCTCAGAAACTCCGGATTGCTTGGAAATTATAGAAGTAATTCCATAAGCCATCGCTTCTAATGGAGCTATCCCAAAGGGTTCAGAAACAGATGGAAGCATATAAATATCTGATACTTGCAATACACGTTCAACTTGCTTACGATTTAAAAATCCAGTGAAAAGAAAACGATTCTTGAGTTTCATAGAAGCCGAACTACGTAAGATTTTTCTTGCCATATCACCGGTTCCAGCCATGATAAATCTGACTTGAGGATATTTCTTAAGCACTTTTTCCGCAACAGAGAGAAAATAATCAGGACCCTTTTGTACTGTAATTCTTCCTAAAAATAAGATGGTAGGTCCTTTGAACATTCTCTCTTTGTTAAAGTTATTATCTTTTTCAAAAGAGAAGGCATTATGGACGATATTTACTTTGCCGGTATCAATTTGATAACGAGAAATAATCATCTGGGCTGTGTATTTAGAGACAGCAATGACTTGATCAGCATAGAGCATTCCTGAATATTCAATCTTGTGAATTCTATCATCTCCAGGACCACCTGCTCTATCAAATTCAGTTGCATGAATATGGGCTATCATAGGTTTCCCGGACATTTTTTTAACTACCATTCCGGCAGGATAACAAAGCCAGTCATTAGCATGAATGAGATCAAAATCTGTAAGTTCAGCTAACTTCTCAGCTCTGAAGGCCATCTCCTGAACCTTCTTGAAGATATCTTCATGACCCTGCAAATTAATAATAATGTTTTCAAAGATACTTCTCTCAGAGCGGTGTTCAATCTCTTCGGTTTTGAAAGTACTTATCAGATTTGTGAATTCCTTTACTAGGGCAGGGGTATAATAGGTTTCAGGAATGTGGGTAACTCCTAAGTATTCCATTTTTTCTTCAATGGTTTTGAACTCTTTAGTAACAACTTCTTCTTTTCTAGGCTGATAATCCTCATCTAACATAATAAATGGTAAAGTATCAGCATCATCTTCTTTTCTTAGGGGAAAATAGACAAACTCTTTGGTAGGAAGAAAAAGGTCAACTTCTACCCCGGCCTTTAGTAGTGATTTAACCAAGCCATAAGATGCCATTGCTAAGCCACCAGCTATCATTGGCGGGAATTCCCAGGTTAACATTAATATTCTCATAACTATTCCTTAGTCTCTTTGAGTTTTTCGATTACTTTCTCAATATCATAAACAGCTGCAACACTCCATGCTTCAGCCGGTGCACCTTTAGGGAAATGTGGTTTGCCACCATCCCAAATTGAGGCAATAGAAGCGATATATCCATGTTTATATTCATGTCTGAATTGTTTTATTATTGATTCTAAACCTTGGATGAGTTGATCATTGTTTCTTGTTTTTCTGAAAAGTCTTAAAAACAGAGAAGCATAAGGCCATAATAACCAGGCCCAGACAGTTCCTTGATGATAAGCCTTATCTCTGTCAATAATTGTCCCATAATAAGTTCTCTTAAATTTATGATGATGAGGGGTAAGTGTTCTTAAACCATATTCTGTTAATAATTCATTTGTTGCTCTTTCATAGATAAGCGTTAACTGCTCTTCACTAAGTGGGGCATACTTCAACCCTGCTGCTATAACAGCATTGGGACGAAATTCATCAATTGGAGTATTATTTGTTATTCTATCACAAAGTGAGTTATTATGCCAGAACTTCTGCAGAGAAATAGCTAATTTATCTGAATAAGCTTCAATATCATATTTAGCTTGATAGGTCTTCTTAACCAATGAATTATACTTTTCTATCATTTCTTGGTAAGTTTTATGGGCTTCATACCAAAGGAAGTTTATCTCAACAGGCGCACCATCACGAGGAGTTACTGCTTTACCATCTATCTTGACATCCATCCAAGTAACCCCGGCAAACTCTTCCTTAATATTTATCAAATTATCTGCATCAAGGAAAAACATTCTTCTCTCATCATTAAGGTAGCTTAACAAGATGTTTTCTGTTATCTCTATGACCTTTTTCCACATAACAGGAGTATTTCTAATTGTTGCTAATTTTCTAAGCAGAATTATGTAATAGAGACTAGTATCCACAGAATCATAATTACCTTTACTGCCTGTTTCTGGGAACATGTTAGGGATCAATCCTTGCTGAATATGATCATTAAACCTAAGAATTATCTTCTCTGCTTTATCTATCATATCAGCTTGTTTTATCATAGCACTTAGAACCATGACAGAATCTCTGCCCCAAGCTCCAAACCAAGGATAACCGGCAATAATATCATTATCAGTAATAAAATCCTTCAAGGAAAACTTTAAAATCTTCATATACTCTTCATGAGAATAGAGATATTGGTCATTAAAATCTAAATCCATTAAATCAAAATTGCGATAGTTATCAGGATAATCACGAGGCATAGGGAGATCTTCATAACGGGCATTAATTCTCTTGATTGTAGCATGATGCTCGTCAATAGGGGAGTCTGAGAAGATTAAAAGAGCTTCTTGATTCTTCTCTAAATCAAATCTGATATTGAAAGGAGAGACCAAGTCTTCATTACAGTCATATCCTAACATCGATTCCCAAGGATAAAATACCTTTTTATATTCCATATATTCATCACTGATTTCACCTAAAGTTGAAACACAATAAAGTGATAAATTATTGGAAAGTCTTTGCACTACAGCTCCATAGAATCCATTACCTTGAGCTGTTGAAGTAACAAAATCATTTTCATTAATACTTCCCGGTTTGTTAAGATAGTGATGACTAACCATATCTACCTTCGGGCGTAATTTTATATGAATTAGATGCTTGCTTAAATTTTTATAACTAATTAACACAGTGTTTGTCTCATAATCCATCTTGATTTCTTTACGAATCAAAATATCATTATTATGAGGTAGAGATGAGTAGAGAAAAACCGGGTAAGGTCTTAACCAAGATTTAACCAGATGAAGGAAACCTTCAGGATAAATACAATTTTCATAATTGCAACTATCTAGATAGATTTTCTCACCCCTCCACTCTATGCGCTCTTCTATTGATGTAAGTAATGATGCCCTGTTGAGCTTCTTATCCGAAGCTGTCAGTAATCCATGATACTTCCTCTGGTTTATCAAGTTTCCTGTTCCAAGTGCATAACTACCATACTTATTCGTTAATATCCACTCATGGTGTTGGGTCTCTAAAAAATAATCAGACATTTTATTCTCCTTTCTCAAAATGCTTTATTTTTTAAGTATTACTAGTAGCTGATATTAGTCAAGTAATTTAAGAAAAATTTATTAATCAAGTTAAGACAATTTTAAAAAAACAAAATTACTTGCCAAAATTAAAAACATGTAAATAATTGGTTAAACCCAAATAATGCAGTAGATCTTTGAGAACAGCACTATATTCTTTTGCACTCTTCTCTAAAGCTCTACTGCACCATTCGGGTTAAAACAAAAATAAGAGAGATAAATATGTTAAAAATTAATTTTGTTAATTACTTTGAAGAAGCTATTAAAAAGCACTGGGATTTACCTGCTTTTTCGGATATAGAAGAAGATGCGATTGATTATCAAACAGTAGCAAATAAGATATATTGGTTACATAATATTTTAAAAAATTTCGGTATCTCTCGTGGAGATAAAGTAGCTCTTCTGGGAAAAAATTCAACAAATTGGGCTTTTACTTATCTCTCAGTAATTACTTATGGCGCTGTGGTTGTGCCTATCTTACCAAATTTCACAACTGAAGATATGAATCACATTATTAAACATTCTGAAAGCAAACTTCTCTTTATCGGTAATTCAATTATTGATAACATTGAAGAGACAGAGATGCCTACTTTACAAGGGATAATCCATTTAGATGATTTCACTCTAATAGAATCCAAGACTAATGATGATATTATTGATAAAATTAAACCGGCAATGGAAAAAGAATTCCATATAACACGCGAAGATTTTACTCTTCCTAAAGATATATCAAATGATGCTTTAGGAGAAATTATCTATACATCAGGAACAACCGGATTCACTAAAGGAGTTATGCTCCCTTTAAACAGTCTGATTGCAAATATCAAAGTTGCCAGTGAGATGCTTGAATTCAGGACTGGTACTAGGATGCTCTCTTTTCTCCCTTTATCACATGCTTATGCCTGTGCTTTTGATTTCCTCTATCCCTTCACGTGTGGAGTTCATGTTCACTTCTTAGGCAAAATACCTTCTCCTAAATTATTACTTAAGTATTTAAAAGATGTCTCTCCTGAAATGATTATGAGTGTGCCTTTAATCTTAGAGAAGATAATTAAGAAAAATGTATTCCCTATTCTAGATAAGAAATTAATCAAAGTAGCTACTGCCATTCCAGGCTTGAAGCAAGCCTTTTATGGGAAAGTTCGCAAGCAATTACTTACGGTATTCGGAGGCTCGTTAAGAGAGATGGTAATAGGAGGAGCTCCTCTGAATGCAGAAGTTGAAAAATTCCTAAAAGCAATAAAATTTCCTTTTACCATTGGTTACGGCATGAGTGAGTGTGGCCCCTTAATCTCTTATGCAACATGGGATCAACATCGTTTTAGATCTTCCGGGAGAGTTGTGAATTATTTAGAAGCGAAGATTGATTCTCCTGATCCAGAAAATATTCCAGGTGATATTCTTGTTAAAGGGGAACAGCTCATGTATGGGTATTATAAAAATCTGGAAGCAACTCAAGAAGTATTATCTGCCGATGGCTGGCTTAATACAGGGGATTTAGGCTTAATTGATAAAGATAATTTTATCTATATTAAAGGTCGATCTAAAAACTTAATTCTCGGAGCTGGAGGAGAGAATATCTATCCTGAAGCTGTTGAGCAGACTTTTAATAATCTGCCTTATGTCCAAGAGTCTTTAGTGATGGAACGAGATAACAAACTAGTAATCTTAGTCTATCCTGATGTAGAAGAAGCGGATAAGAATGGGATCTCTGAAGCAATGTATCCCAAACTAATGGAACATAATAAGAACATTTATAACCAAAATGCACCAGCCTATGCTAAGATTATCGAAGTTAAAATTGTTCCAGAGGCTTTTTTGAAAACACCAACTCAGAAGATTAAAAGGTATTTATATAAATAATCATAAATGAGATAACTTGGTTTTAGAAAGAATATAAGAAATGTTGTATAAAAGGTGATAAATGAGAAGTAAACTAGTGATTTTGTTATTCATAAAGGTCTTCATTTTTCCTCTCCTCTTTGGAGGTGATTTAACAAATATCTTACGGGAAAATGACCAATATCTTCTCAAGAACTTCTCTGCAATAAACCAAGAGTATTTGAATAAAGGGTTCCATCCTGAGTTGATAGATCTCAACAAAAGGGTAATCAAGATAGCACGAACGAAAGGTGATTCTCTGAATGTTGGCAGAGCATTATATAACATAGGAATTCAATATCGGGAAAAGCATGATTATGATGAGAGTAAGAGTTATCTATGGCAAGCTATAAAGATATTCCAAGAAGAAGAAAACTATCTTAATATAGTAATATCCCACAACTCCTTGTTTTTGATTTATGATAATCTTAATGAACGTGAAAAGGCTGAAAACAGTGTATTTCAAGCTGAAAAACTACTTTCCAAAATAGATAGCAAGCATGAACAGATAAGGACTTATGATAATCTAAGTAATCATTACAAAGATATTAAAGACTATGATAAATCTATTGAATACCAGAATAAAGCTTTGTTACTTGCTAGGAAACATGATTTTACAACAGATATTGCTGCCAGTTATTTGGAATTGGGTGGTATCTATTTAGATAAGGATGAGTATGATAAGTCTTGGGAAAATTATAGTAAGGCCATGGAATATTTACCCCTTATCGGAGATCAGATGTTTGCGGCCTATCTTTATAACAATATTTCAGCTCTATTCAATAAACAGAAGAAATATAATTTAGCTTATGAATATGCGATTAAGTCTATTGAAATCAAAGAGAAATTAGGTAAAGATGGAGCTTTGGCTAAGTCATATCAAAACTTGGGAGCTATCTACTTCTTTGCAGAAAATTATAATTTAGCAATTGATTCTTTTAAGAAAAGTATTGCTTTAGCTGATAGTTTGAAAGATATTCAAACCTTAGCAGGTTGTTACTTAAATTTGGCTGTTGTTTATAACAAAATCGATAACTATAATTTTGCTATTGAGACCTATGATAAACTATTAATACTTTGTGAAGTGCACGATATTGAAAGTACTAAGTACTCTGCCTATGGTAATTTAGCTATAGTTTATCAAAATATAGGAGATAATCTAAAAAGCATTGAGTATTCATTAAAAAGTTTAGAAAACCCTAATAAAAATGAAAGGTCTATTGCTCGAAACTATATAAATATAGCTACTTCCTACTCAAATCTAGAAGAATGGGATAAAGCGATAGTATATGCTGAACGAGCTAACAGGATATCTTATGAATTTAATGAAATTAGATATATTGTAAAAACTAATAATATCTTAGCTGCTAGTTATGCTAAACTCAATAAGCACCAACAAGCTTATGATTCACTCAAAGTTTATGCTATGTTACTCGAACAAATCTCTGAAGAGGATAAAGAGAACTCCCTTGAAGAACTTCGGATTAAATACGAAACTGAGAAAAAAGATAATATAATTAAAGAGTTAGAACTTGATAAGCAATTAACAAAATTACAAGTTAAACAACTTAATTATCAAAGACTTCTAGCCCTAATCGCTCTTATTATCATCATATTTATAAGTTTGCAAAGATTCTTTACCCAGAAAAAGATTATCCGCATTAAAGAAGAGCTAAATCAAGAGTTGGAAACACGAGTTAAAGAAGAGACAAATAAGCGGATGGAACATCAAAGAGCTATTGTAGAGCAAAGCAGACTGGTGTCTTTAGGTGAATTAGCAGCAGGTATTGCTCATGAACTTAATCAACCTCTCCAATGTATCAGCTTTGCCCTAGAGAATATGAAGCTTAATTTTCAGAAGAAAGGTTTCAGTGAAGATTATTTCTTCGAGAGAATAGGACTTATCTTTCATGATATTGAAAGAATGAGCTCTGTTATAGATCATATTAGAGTATTTTCCCGAAAGCAAACTCAAAATGAATTTACCCAGTTTGAACTTAATGCAACTATCCATAATGCTTCAAAATTGATTCTTGAGCAATATGCAAATCATAGTATCGAGATGAATATCCAATCTGATGTTGACCAGGCATGGGTTTATGGTAATACCTATCAGATTGAACAAGTTATTCTCAACTTATTTACTAATGCCAAGGATGCCTTAGAGAATAATATTGGTGAAAAAATGATTAAGTTGATTCTCTCCGAAGATGCAGATAATTTTATTTTATTAATTGAAAATAATGGTGAAGAGATTCCTAATGATATAAAAGAAAAACTATTTCTTCCCTTCTTTACTACTAAACCTGCAGGAAAAGGAACTGGTTTAGGGCTATCAATTGTTTATGGAATCATTACTGAACACAATGGGACAATCTTTCTTCTCGAAACTAAAAAAACAACTTTCAAAATTACTTTACCTAAAATTAAAGAGGATTTAAATGAATAATGCTATCCAAACTGCATTAATTGTTGATGATGAAAAAAGAATCACTTTCGAGTTACAAGAATTCTTTGAGATAAATGATTATCAAACCTTTAGAGCACATTCAATTACTGAAGAGAAAGAGATTTTAAAAAATCATCATATAGATATTTTAATCCAAGATATAAGGCTTGGTGATGGGTCAGGCTTAGATATCCTCATTGAAGTGAAAGAACAATTTCCGGAAATTGATGTCATTGTTATCTCAGGGCATGGCGATATGGATACTGTTATTGAAGCCATGAGGTTAGGAGCAACTGATTACTTGAAAAAACCCTTTACTCATAATGATCTGTTAATTGCTATTGAAAGAATTAATACCTCAAAGTTAAACAAACATAAATTAGCAACATTAACAGAGCAAAAGGCTTATATTTTAGATAATATTGCTTATAAACATAAAAAAAATATTATCAGTATTAGTGATTCTTCCAAAAAAATGCTGGAGGAGGCATGTCGGATAAGTAAGTTCGATACTGTAAATGTCCTTCTAAAAGGAGAAACTGGGACAGGAAAAGAAGTTTTAGCCCACCTAATTCACAACATTAGCAACAGGAAAGATAATCTTTTAATCAGCGTTAATTGCTCAGCAATTCCTGAAACTATGTTTGAATCTGAGTTCTTTGGATACGAAAAAGGAGCTTTTACAGGCGCTGAAAAAAGTAAAAAAGGCTTTTTTGAACTCGCTGATCAAGGAACTCTTTTCTTAGATGAAATAGGTGATCTCTCATTCAATGTCCAGAGCAAACTCTTAAGAGCAATTGAAGCTCAAGAGTTCTATCCCTTAGGTTCTCAACAACCTCGCAAAGTTGATATTCGTCTTATCTCAGCTACAAACAGAGACTTAGATGCTATGATCCAGAGTCGAGAGTTTCGCGGTGATCTCTATCACAGATTAAATGGATTCTCTTTAACTCTTCCTCCCTTAAGCCAAAGAAAAGAAGATATCCCTGCTTTGATAGATACTTTTGTTGAGAGATTCTGTCAGGAAAATAAAAGATCTGTCCCACAAATAGAATCTCAAGTGTACCAACAATTAGCTACTCAGAAGTTTGAAGGAAACATCAGAGAACTAAAAAATATCGTAGAGAAAGCAATGATTTTCTGCGACGATAACTCTCTAGACCTCAAACATTTTGGTCTTAACTCATCAAATAATCAATCTGAACTGCTATCTAAATCAAACCTAAACTTAGATTATAATGAGAATATCCTAATCCAAGAAGCACTTAGAAGATGTGCTCATAATCAGACTCAAGCTGCAAAATTACTAGGAATTTCTCGCCATGCTTTGATTCGTAGATTAGAAAAAATTAAACCCGAATGATGCCGTAGATCTTTAGTAATAATTTGGCTATTCCCATTCTATAGTAGCAGGTGGTTTTGAGCTAATATCATAAACAACTCTATTTACACCACGCACTTCATTAATAATTCTATTTGATACTCTTTTTAAAAATTCATAAGGGAGCTCTGTCCAATCTGCAGTCATTCCATCCGAACTATTCACTGCTCTAAGGGCACAGACGTTTTCATAAGTTCTCTCATCACCCATAACTCCAACAGATTGAATAGGTAAAAGAACAGCAAAAGCTTGCCAAGTAGTGTTATAGAGCCCTTTATTACGTAATTCAGATATGAAAATATGGTCGATATTCTGCAAAAGAGTAACTTTTTCAGGAGTGATATCACTAATAATTCTTACAGCTAAACCAGGACCAGGGAAAGGGTGCCTATCCACTAAAGTCTCACTTAAACCTAATTCTCTCCCAACATTTCTTACTTCATCCTTGAATAACTCTCTAAGAGGTTCAACTAATTGCATATTCATCTTTTCCGGTAACCCACCTACATTGTGATGAGATTTGATAGTCGCTGAAGGACCTTTAAAAGAGACACTTTCAATAACATCGGGATAAAGAGTTCCTTGGGCTAAGAACTTAGCTTTCGGGAATTTCTTTGCTTCTTGATCGAAGATTTCGATAAAAGTATTTCCAATGATTTTCCTCTTCTTTTCTGGATCAACAACCCCGGCTAACTTAGATAAGAATATATCTGCCGCATGAACAGTAATAAGATTGACCCCAAATCCATCTTTAAATATTCTTTCAACCTCATCAACTTCATTCTTTCTGAGCAGTCCGTTATCTACAAAAATAGGGATTAGATTATTACCAATTGCTTTATAGAGAAGAGCACAGGCCACTGATGAATCAACGCCTCCTGATAAACCTAAGATTACTTGATTATCCCCAACTTGGTCTTTGATTTGAGCAATGGCTCCTTCAATGAAAGAAATAGAAGTCCAATCTTTTTTAAAACCAACTAAATCAATAAAATTATTCAGCATCTTATAACCGTTTTCAGTATGGACAACTTCAGGATGAAATTGCAAGCAGTAGAGAGCTTTCTCTTTATGCTTTATTGCTCCATATTCACAATTATCTGAATATGCTAAACATTCAAATTCATTACTGATATTGTGAACTTTATCGCCATGACTCATCCATACTATTTCCTCATCTGCTAAATCTTTAAAGATATTATCGTGATTGGATATTTTAAGCTTAGCATAACCAAATTCTCTTTCCTCTGATTTATCAACTTTATAACCTGATAAATGGGCTATTAACTGCATTCCGTAACAGATAGCAAAAATTGGTAATTCTAAGTCTAGAATTCTCTTATCAGGAATTGGGGCATCCTCGGCATAAACACTGTAAGGGCTTCCTGATAATATAAGTGCTTTGGGCTTTTTATCTAATACCTCTTGATAACTAATATTGAAAGGGACTATTTCACAATAGACTTTCATCTTTCTGATTTCTTTAGCTATTAGTTGGGTATATTGAGACCCAAAATCTAAGATTAGTAACAGTTCATGGCTCATCTATGTTCTCCTCATTTATAATATGGGTTAAATTCTGGACGCTAAACCGATAAAGGGATTTTCTAACTTCTCTCTATCTATTGAAGTGAAACCACCGTGCCCTGGAATTACTATTGTCTCATCAGGAAGGGTAAACAGCTTCTCTTTAATTGACTTTTCTAATGTTTCAAAACTTCCACCGGGAAAGTCTGTTCTTCCAATACTTAGTTGAAATAGCGTGTCTCCACTTATCAGGATCTTTTTACCATAGAGAGAGATTCCTCCAGCAGTATGACCGGGTGTATGAATTACTTCTAATTGACTTTCTCCCAAGTTGATTTTATCTCCTTCTTTGAGAATAACATCAGCTTGAGGAGATACTATATCCTGACCCATAAAGGCACTTAAATTCTTTTTACTATCTATCAACATATCTTGATCAGCACTGTGAATCATGATGGGACAATTCAAATTATTTTTAAAATATGAGTTACCTCCAATATGATCAGCGTGGCCATGAGTGTTAATTATACATTTAACATTGAGTTTTAAATTCTCAATCTCTTTAAGTAGATTTGAAGAGCTTTTACCCGGATCGATTAAGGCTGCTTCCTTACTAACTTCATCCCATAGCAGAATAGTGTTTGTTCCATATTCTGGTAAGATATTATATATTTTATAATTCATGATAATCCTTATATCTTCCTATTATTTATTTATTGTTAATTCATCTAACTCTTGGCGAGAAAGAGGAGAAACTTCAAGCTTATTTACTAGTTTAAATTTCTGACCATACTCAACTTGAGCTGTTGAGTTCTTTAACTTATTTATATAACTCAGGATTACTCTTCCTGCTAGTTTAATCTCATCTAAAGATATATCTTCTCCTAATAACACTCCAAGTGGACCTGCTATATTAGCTGCTTTTATCACAATCTCATCTTCAATTCTAGGAGTTAAATAATCACTCTCATATTTTGTGCGAGTTACTATTAAGAGCAGATTCTCGGATATTCTTACTCTTCTACCTTCTTGTAAAAATTTGAGATATCTTGGAGTCAGCTGGTCATGTTTTAGCAAATCTGCTACCTTCTCTGATACTTGTTTGTCGGTCAATAAACACCCACCACCAGGCATCTCAAAATCTTTTAATCCATATTCTTCTGCTAGGGCTAACTGTCTAGATCTCCCGCGACCATGAAAATCTAAAAGCTCTTCTTTATTAACCCAACCCTCTATAACCGGCTTTGTATCAGGTAAATACTTCTGACATAATGGGCGAACTAATAACTCCCTAACCCCACTTAACTTAGCTACTGCATTCATGGAATCAGGACGCTGAGACATAGGTCTTTGCCCCATTACTTCTCCACTAATTATGAAGTCTGCCTGATACTTCTCCAACATCTCTCCAGCCTTACGGAACATCATTCCATGACAATCTATACAAGGGTTCAAATGCTTACCAAAACCATAACGCGGATTCTTTAATACTTCTATCAAATCTGGTGTGATATCTATAATCTCAACATTCAATCCTGCTACCCTTGCTCCATGCTTGGCTTTTGTCGCAGGATAAAAAGGACTCTCAAAAAATATAGGAACTATTTCATAGCCTAATTTCTGCATATACAATACTGCTAACATACTATCTAAACCACCAGAAAATAGGGCTATAGCCTTGTGTTTTCTCTTCATTAAGGTCTCCTATATTATTTATCTTCTTCTAAATTTATCCCGAATGATGCAGTAGAGCTTTAGGGAAAACATAGTACTATTCACAAAGGTCTACTGCCTTATTTGGGTTTATATCCGACAACTTTTATCCTCTGGAATTTTGTCAAGAATAAATGATTTTTCTTGACAGGTTACTTAAACTTATAAATATTAGACTATGGGTTTATAAAAATCACCGACCCGTGAATTTGTCTGATAACCCCAAAAAAGAAGTAAAGGAAAAAAGTTATGCTAAAAGAGATGTCAGAGAGAAAACAAAGAGAGTTTGATTTAAGAAGAACATATATAATAGATCAAGCAGAAAAGTTATTCTATGAGTACGGATATGAATCAGTAACTCTTAATCAATTAGCTGAAGCTGTTCATTATACTAAAGCAACTCTCTATACTTATCTTTGCTGTAAAGATGAGATCTACTTGGAAGTCTACTGCCGTGGATTTGAGAAAAGGACAGATTATCTTTATCAAAATATGAAACATTGCGATACAGGCTTTGAAGAGATTAAGAACTTTGGCGAAGCTTACTTTAACTTTTATAAAGAAAACCCGGAAATTCTCTTCCACCAACAATATCTAGATTTTCGACCTTTGGAATTTGATAAATTACCAGAGCATTTAGTTGATAGGTTTATGAAACTTAATGAAAAAAGCTCAAAATTAATAATCGAGGCTCTCAGAAAAGGGATTGATGATGGTTCTATCAAATCAGATCTTAGAATTGATTACTTCCTGGGCCAATTAGTTCTTACCCTTAGAGCTTGTGCTTCAGCAGTAGTTAATCATAAAAGAACAGTTCTTAACCAACCTTTCTCAGATGAAACTAATACTAATTGGTATAATAGCTATCTTAATCTTTTATTAAGTGCCATAAAAGGAGCTTAGCTCCCTTCACTAGAACTCATATTGTTAAAAAGAAGATTAAACTCAAATAATGCAGTAGACCTTTGTGAATAGCAATATATTCTCCTACAAAGGTATCGCTGCTCTGGAGCTGGAAGAATGGACAGTGTCTCATATATGGAGAACCTTGAATTTGTTTGCTACCTACTCTACTTGAGAGAGCCATATGTTATATACACTCAAATTCTGTAACTTATTTTACTAGAAGAATCTGCACTCTTACCCTGTGAGACCTAGCTTTCAACTTCGCTTATACATTCTACGTAGCTTTAGCGAAGTAGAAAGCTATGTAGAATAAATTAGCGTAGTCTTAACCCATCTTTACCATTTTAAAAAAAATAAATAAATATTTTACTAAAAAAGGGTCCATTTTGGGGTGTTTTACTCACTTTTTTAGCTAAAAAGGGGT
>JAEKNW010000007.1 GCA_016838885.1 Candidatus Cloacimonadota bacterium | reverse complement strand
AGACTTAAACACCCCGTCATCTTCGATGCCACCCCTCTTGGAAACATTTGCTAGAGCAAATGAAGAGGGGACTTAAGACATACGGGCTCTAGCTCTGTGTTCAGGCTTTTCTTTCTTCTTTTCAGTGTATTCAGTGTTTTCGGTGGCTATTCTCCCCTTTCCTATCCGTGTTTATCTGTGTTATCCGTGGCTAAGAATCTTCTCTTTTCAGTGTATTCGGTGTTTTCGGTGGCTATTTCTTTCTTTGTGGTGAAAAATTCTCCCCGTCTCCCTTTCTCCCCGTCTCCCCGTCTTTTCGCGACAAGCGAAAAATCTTCTTCGTGGATAGATTTCTTTAAATTCTTTTCAGGTTTTCTGCAATCTTCTCAAAGTTATAGCTGGAAGGGTTTTGGAATACTCTTAATCCGAATTCAGGTACAACCGCAAGCAGGTGATCAAAAATATCAGATTGAATATCTTCATATTTAACCCAAGCTGTTTGATTAACAAAGACATAGATTTGGATGGGAATGCCATCTTTTTCCGGCTCTAATTGCCTGATGAGAAAAATTAAGTCTTTGTGAATATAAGGATGATGCTTGAGATAACTAGCGATATAGGCTCTGAAAGTTCCGAGGTTAGTCATTCTTCTACCATTAACAACAACTGAATCGTCTACCTTGTGTTTAGTATTATATTCTAAGAGCTCTTTCTTTTTTTGGGTAATATAATCTTTTAAGTAATTAATTTCTTCAAACTTAGCAATCATCTCATCATCACAGAATTTCACGCTGCTAATATCTAAGAGGATTTTTCGCATGATTCTTCTTCCACCGGCTTCTTGCATGCCACGCCAATTTTTAAAAGAATCATCTATTAATTTATAGGTAGGAATGTTGGTGATGGTTTTGTCCCAGTTCTGAATCTGAACATTATAAAGAGAAATATCAATAACATCTCCATCAGCTCCAAATTTTGGGACTTCTAACCAGTCTCCAATCTGTATAATATCACTGGTGGTAATTCTTACACTAGCAACAAAGGATAAAATAGTGTCTTTGAAGATTAACATCAAAACAGCTGTCATTGCCCCTAATCCACTTATTAAAACTAAGGGATTGGTATTGATAAAAATTGAAACTATGATTAGAAAACCTAAAATATAGAGAATAATCATAAATACTTGGATAAATCCTTTAATAGATTTTCCTCGTGATATTTCCAAAGTTTTATAAATATCATTCATCGCATTTAGCAAGTTCCCAAAGAAGATAAGAAGAACTACGATGACTAATGCAGAAACGAATTTCGCTAATATAGCTCCACTATGCTCAAAGTAATTGGTAAATTGATAAAGAAATAATAGGGCAGGAAGAGGCACTAAACTAGAAATTACTTTTCGTTTAATCATATAATCATCCCAAGTTATTTTACTTTTGATGATGATTTTGTGAGTAATCTTCATGGCTATTCTACTTAATAAATATATCACACCTGCCAAGACGATGATAATCAGAGCCCGTGCTACACTGGGTAATAAGGCGTCTGCAGGGATAAGAGATTCCAAATACTCTATCATTAAAATACCTCAATTTTGAATTTATTATATATATAGAAAGAGAAAGAGATAGTGTCAAGGGAAAAATGAGAATTGAAGAGTTTTCACCACAAAAGGCACAAAGAACAAAAAGAAGAGTGAAAAAAAAGAAGATATTAAACCACCGATAACACCGATAAGCACCGATAAGAAGAAGAAAGAAGAGTTTCACCACAAAGGCACAAAGGCACAAAAAAGAGGAAGAAAGAAATAGCCACAGAAAACACTGAATACACTGAAAAGGGAAGAGTCTTAGCCACGGAATAACACAGATAAACACAAATATGAAAAAGATATTTAGCCACAGATAACACAGATAAACACGGATAAAATCCTCTTTAGTTGGACGGTGGACAGCTTGTTCGCCACTAAGAAAAAGAAGAAAATCTATCCACGAATTACACGAATTACACGAAGAAGAAGAAGAAATGCTTCACACGAAGACGCGA
>JAEKNW010000006.1 GCA_016838885.1 Candidatus Cloacimonadota bacterium | reverse complement strand
ATTTTTCATTCTTGCGAAGCAAGACTTAAACACCCCGTCATCTTCGATGCCACCCCTCTTGGAAACATTTGCTAGAGCAAATGAAGAGGGGACTTAAGAAAGGCCCGTCATCAGAACCATTTTTTATTTTTCACTTTTCATTCTTGCGAAGCAAGACTTAAACACCCCGTCATCTTTCGATGCCACCCCTCTTAGAAACATTTGCTAGAGCAAATGAAGAGGGGACTGAAGAGGTCCCCGTCATCAGAGCCATTTTTTATTTTTCACTTTTCATTCTTGCGAAGCAAGACTTAAACACCCCGTCATCTTCGATGCCACCCCTCTTGGATACATTTGCTAGAGCAAATGAAGAGGGGACTTAAGACCTACGGGCTCGATCTCAGTAACCATTCACAAAATAATTCGTGTAATTCGTTTTAATTCGTGTTTATTCGTGTGAAGTCTCTTCTTCTTTCTTAAAAACTCTGTGAAACTCTTCTTCACCTCTGTGTAACTCTGTGTTAAGGCTCTTCTTCTTCTTCGTGTAATTAGTGTAATTAGTGGATAGATTCTTTTCTTCTCCTACTTAACTCCCTAAAAATTTCTCCCTTCTTCAGTGTTGGATTTTCTATCCAGATTTTCTTGGCTTCTTTAATATAAAAATTCTTCTCTTTATTATCTCTTAGCTTGAGTTTTCTAATAATCTCATTTCCTTCCAAGGGGTAGCTGGTAGTTGAGAATATCTCGATTTTATTCTCAATTTCCTCATGTTGGGTAAAGTCAGGGAAGTTAATCTTCATTATTTGCAGGGCTAAAGGCAGATCATCTAAATTATGGTAAGTTAATTGATTAAGGGATTCTATTTGAGAGAAATTTCTTAAAGCTTGAACACAGCTAGCAATTCTTACTGCTTTTTTGGCTAGTTTATTATTTATCGTAAGTCTGATAATAGCCTTCTGCATTTCATTAGGATCAAGGCAAGAGACGGAAAGAAGGGCTAATCTAATTAATAAATCAGGAGGGTATGCATTAATTTTCTTCATTAATTCCAAAGCTGTATCTTGTCTTGTAATTAAAGGAGGAAAGATATATTGCATAATATCAGTTTCGAAGCAAAGTTTGAGAGCATGATAATAACCTGCTTTAATAATCATATTAATAGTTTCATCTTTAATTCGTTCAATACTAATGTGTTGGAGATGATTGCGCCAGTCCATAATCCCTTGCAGAGTCTTTTCTTCAATGGAGAAGTTAAGTCTGCCGGCAAACCTAATAGCTCTCAAAATTCTTAAGGGGTCTTCCTTGAAAATAAGATTAGGATCAGAAGTTGACCTAATTATTTTCTGGTCTAAATCAGATAATCCGGACCCGGTCAAATCAAGAATTTTCTTATCCGAAATATTATAATAGAGGGCATTTATGGTAAAATCACGGCGAAAAGCATCTTCTTGAAGGGAAGCAAAATCAACTTCCGGATGCCGACTCTTCTCTTGGTAACTCTCATTACGAGTCATAACAAACTCAATCTTATGCCCCTTCATCTGAATCATAGCAGTCCCAAATCTTTTATAGACTATGGGGCGTGAACACAACTTCTTCTTATATAAAAAGCTAGCTAATCTAACCCCTCCTTGAGGTAAATTAACAACAAAATCCAGATCGTTACGTTCGTTTTTAAGTAGCAAATCTCGGACAAAGCCACCCACCACATAAGTATGATTAGCAAACTCTGTTCCGACTATCTTGCTAGCAATTAATTCTATTATTTTATCAAGTTCTCTATTTTTCATGAGATTATTCTTTAAAAGAGAGATAAAACTGTCAATTTAAATGTGAAATACACGAATTATTTTTCGCTATCCGCGAAAAGACGGGGAGACGGGGAGAAAGGGAGAATTTTTCATCCAAATTAATCTATCAAAATATACATAGAGCTTGAGCCCGTTGTCTTAAGTCCCCTCTTCATTTGCTCAAGCAAATGTTTCCAAGAGGGGTGGCATCGAAGATGACGGGGTGTTTAAGTCTTGCTTCGCAAGAATGAAAAATTAAGAGTGAAAATTGAAAACTGGTTC
>JAEKNW010000005.1 GCA_016838885.1 Candidatus Cloacimonadota bacterium | reverse complement strand
AAAAAAATAGCGTGTTTTACTCTGGAGTTATACCAAGTTTACTTTTTGTGCACTAGAAGCTTACAGCTTTAAGCACAATCGTGTCAATTTAAAAAGGATTTCTTGACTAAATGTTTATTGACAGTTTTCTTCAAGCCACGAAAATACATAGGTTTGATATTCTTGGTCATCACTGACTATTTGATAAAAATATTGATAGATTAACGCCATATAATATATCACATTATGGGAAACGTAAGTTCCCATTTTAGAATAGCCCTTTAGAAATAACCGCACTTCTTCCTTTGTATTTAAAAACTTTTGACCTGGCCTCCTTATAATGGCCCATGCTATATCAAATTCTTTGTTCCCAATTCCTGATAGTTCGAAATCTAGTATTCCTGATACATGATGATTCTTCCATAATATATTTGCATAATGAAAATCTCCGTGGCAGAAACATGTATTCACTTTTTCTGGTAAGTTGTTAGTTAAGTAATCATATAGAGAAGAAATATTCAGTTTTTCAAAATACTCTTTGGGTTGGATATGGAAGAATCTTCTATCAACTACAGGCTTGAAATCACCTTTTAAGAAATGAAACGTTGCTAGTAATTCACCATATTCTTCCATATACTCAAGTGATTCGTTCTTTAAATTTTCGCCTACTATTGTTGATAGTCTTTCTCCATCAAGGGCAATAGATACCATGAATGTCATGTGTTCATCGTAATCTATGATTGTAGGGGTATTGGGAAAATTTAACTGATGAAGAGTTTCAATTTCATTTCTTATATTAGCATTATCCTGTCTTTCGACTTTAATGAAAACAAATACTTCTTTCTTTTCATAAATCCCTTTGGCATAAAACACATCATTGCCTGCGTGTGGATATCCCAAAACTTCCAATAGTATAAAATTTTTGTATGGTAAGGAGATTGGATCAATTGTTTCTCTCCATTTATCTGGTTGTTTCATTTTTTTGCCTCATGATAATTGTATTCATACTGATTGACATCATAATTTTTAATCTTATTGTATTTAGATGAACTTGGTTCTAAAAGCTTACCTTCAACGGCATCTAATAAAATATTTTGTAGATAATGATATTCAGCGTATTCATTAAGGGATGCCATAACAAGTGCATTTCTAAAATACTTTGCATTTTTCGCAATAATATCGACATCAAATTTATATCCATTTTGTTTTAAAAACAATAATCCAAACGCCGATATAACTCTTGTGTTTCCTTCCCTAAATGGATGTATTTGCCAAATCTTTGCAATCATTCTTGTAAATAGATGCATAAATTCTTCTTTAGAAAGGTTTTTCCATTTCTGCTTGAAATATGTGGTTGTTACTATTTCTAGTTCCTTATTAATTTGATTATAACTCGTGTACTCGACACTCAAGTTATTCAAAATGGGTTCGTTTTTGAATATATTAATAGTTCTTTTCTGTCCCGCCCATTCATAAACATTTGAAAATAATGTTTTATGGATTTGAAAAATATCTTTAACATCTATAATCTTGATATCCGTTTTTAGAATTGTAATTAAACCAAGCGTCGTCATACGATTTTCAAATTCATCCAGTAGAATTCTATCTTTGATGTTCGCTTTATTAATTAGAACATCAGAATCTTCATATAAATAAGGGTCTTTCATGATAAGTTTCTTCCTAAAGCGAAAACTGTAGTTTCATAATCAATCAAATCTTGAGCATACAACCCAAGTATCTTAGTGGCATATGCGTTGACTTCTTTTCCACCGGTTAGATTAATTGCATGAGCCAAAATCTCAATTTCCTTTTGTTTTTCCTGATTTGGCAATACGATTTGAAATGGAATTCCACGATTCAACTCGATTTGTTTTAAATACATATTAATTGCATATGACAAAGTAACACCTAAGCCATTTAAAATAATCTCAACTGATTCCTTAAGATCATCGGATACTCTAACGTGTATAACTTCATTTCTCATGTTTATCACCTCACAATAATTGTATCACATTTGATACACATTTACAAGTTTTTTAATAAAAAAACTCCCATTAGGAGTCTTCAAATTATCTATGTGTTG
>JAEKNW010000004.1 GCA_016838885.1 Candidatus Cloacimonadota bacterium | reverse complement strand
TTTCAAAAGTGTAGGGTAATAAATAAAAAGTGTGCACTAATTGAGCCCTTTAAAATATTAATGTATTGAATATCAATTAGTTAATTTGAACAGTCTCATTTAGAGACTGTTCAATTATCAAGCTACCCTCCCCAATAGCTTATGCTTAAAGAGTCGATAATATTGCACATCTTTAAGCTTATTTGACGTTTAATAATGATTGTTTATTGGTAACAAAGCCTCTTCACTGGGAATGCGGATCAGGCTGTGAAAAAAAATGAATATTTTTAATCCTAACGTTCATGGATTTCACGAAAAACTTATATGTTTTTGGTTGATAGGAAAGCGGGAATATGGAATGGATGCACCCTTACCGCCAGATTGTACAGGCTGTTCAAGCCTGTTGTTGTGGAAGCAGGGGTGCTTCCACTCCATACCACCAACCGTCAGATTCATAACCACGCTGTCAATCTTTTTCAAGCCTCTTGTGGAAGCAGGGGGATATGGACTGGGGCTACCCTTGGCGCCAGATTCACCAAGCTTCCAGCTTGGTGGCGGACAAGCTGTCCACCATCCAACAGAAGAGGTGTTCGCAAGACACTGTACCAAGATCCCAACCAAAGATGAGCCCTACAGGGGCGGCATATATTCTTCTAATGCATAATGGATAATTGAGGGTTGAATCGTTGATTTGTTTAATTGAAAGGATGACCTCTTCTTTAGTGGTTTTGTGAGTCTTCGTTCGGGTTTGAGGGTGTCCCTCAGAAGACACCGCGGTCCGTCAGAAGATACTCATCAAGCAAATATCAAAAATAGTTAGCATAAAAGCATCTTTGTCTTATATTATCACCAAAAAGAAAAGAGGAAATAAAAATGTTAAAATATATAATTCTAATAATAGTGATGTTAGGAGGGGTAATGGGACTGTTTTCTAAATCGAATGTTAAAGGTATAGATGATGAGAGTAAAATTGCTGAACAAAGCTTCTATAATTTTGGAGCCACTTCCATCAATGGGAAAGAAATTCAGATGTCTGACTATAAAGGAAAGGTTGTAGTTGTGGTAAATGTAGCCAGTAAATGTGGATTTACCCCTCAATATGAAGGATTGCAAGAACTCTATCAAAAGTATGAGAAAGATGGTTTAGTAATTTTAGGATTCCCCAGTAATCAATTTGCTAGTCAGGAACCAGGGAGTAATGAAGATATTCAAGAGTTCTGTACTCTCAATTATGGAGTAACCTTCCCTATGTTTAGCAAAATTGATGTAAACGGCAAAGAAGCTCATCCTCTCTATGTATTTTTAAAGGCACAGCAATCCGGTTTTCCTGGTGATGCCATTAAATGGAACTTTACCAAGTTTCTTGTAGATAGAGAGGGGAAAGTAGTGAATAGATTTGCTTCGACAACCAAGCCTGAAAGCATGGAAGAAGATATACTTGCTTTACTAAAGAAATAACAAATATACAAGAGTAAAAATAAAGCCTTGCTATTTCTAATAGCAAGGCTTTCAAACTTTGGTGGAGCATAGCGGGATCGAACCGCTGACCTCTACACTGCCAGTGTAGCGCTCTCCCAGCTGAGCTAATGCCCCAATTACATTTTCCAAAAAATATTATCTTAAAATTTTGTCAATATTTTTTATCCTGAATGATGCAGTAGAGCTTTAGAGAAGAGTGCAGATTCTTTTAGTAAAATAACTTACAGAATTCGGACGCACATAATATATATATTCGGGAGAATTATGGAAGTTACTTTTGCAAAAGAATATAGTGCTATTCTCAAAGAGCTACTGCATTATTTGGGTTTATCATTATTCTGCAATTTCTCTACTATTCAGGACAATCCCTCTTTCTGAAGTTTTAGCAAAATCAATAAATTCTCTTTGATATTCTGTTAAATTTTCTAATTCTTCGGCTTGAGCAATTGCTTGGGAGACATTGAGTCCGGAACGATAAAAGATTCTAAATATCTCTTTAATTTCGGCAATATCTTCCATAGAGAATCCGCGACGTTGTAATCCAACACTATTTATTCCACCTAAATGGTAGTCAGTACCTTGTCCACGGGTAAAGGGAGGTATATCTTTTTTTATTTGAGAAGCACCGCCCACAAAGGCATATCTGCCAACTTTTACAAATTGATTAGCAGCACACATACCACTTACTATTGCATGATCTAAGACATGAACATGTCCTGCGAAAGTTGTTGCACTAGAGATAATCACATGACTTCCAATTTGGCAGTTATGAGCAATATGCACGTAAGACATAATCAAGTTATGGTTACCAACATTTGTATCTTCTTCCAAGCCATTTGAGGCATTAATAGTAACATATTCTCTAATGGTATTATGGTCTCCGATATTAACTCGCGTTGGGTCACCTTTATATTTTAGATCTTGAGGTTTTGTTCCAATACAGGCAAAGGGATAAAATTCGTTATCATCTCCAATAGTAGTATGTCCATCGATCACCACGTGAGATTGAAGATGATTATTATCCCCCAGCACAACATTTTCTGAGATAACGCAGTAGGGGCCGATATGGTTATCATCACCAAATTTTGCACCTTCTTTAATTATAGCTGTAGGATGTATATAATTCATATTATCCACCTATTTCTTCATTAATTTGGCGAGGAAATCACCTTCACATACTTTGGTAGAGCCAACATAGGCATCACCATGCATTTTAGTAATAGTAGCTTTTAAGGAGATAACCTTCATCTCAAATCTTAGAATATCACCGGGAAGAACCGGTTTTCTAAACTTCACATTATCAATAGAAGCAAAGTAAGCAACGTAATTTTCAGGGTCATTAAGTTGATTTAAAAGCATAATCCCACCTGTTTGAGCCATAGCTTCGACAATAATGACACCAGGCATAACCGGATGTTCAGGGAAGTGTCCTTGGAAGAATGGTTCATTCATGGTAACATTTTTGATTCCGACTATTAACTTACCGGGAATAAATTCAATAATTTTATCTACAAACAAGAAAGGATATCTGTGAGGTAATATCTTCTGAATTGCGTTGATATCAAAGACAATATCTTCGGTTCTTTTCTTTTGGAACATTTTTTGAAGCTCATTCTTTCTCTGGATAGAACGAAGCTTTTTAACTAACTCAACATTAGTCTTGTGTCCGGAACGAGCAGCTAAGATATGTCCCTTAATCGGCATTCCTAAGAGGGCAATATCACCAATCACATCTAATACTTTGTGTCTAACGAACTCATTATAATATCTCAGACTACTAGTATTTAGAATTCCTTCAGAAGTAACTTCAATATCTTTATGGTAGTTGAAAGTATCTTTTAAATTATCCAACTCCTCTTTTGTCATATTAGGCTCACCAATTACTACTGCATTTTCTAAAGAACCACCTTTAATGAGATTCTTCTCTTTGAGATAGAGAATTTCATTGATGAAGCAAAATGTTCTTGCTTTTGAAAACTCTTCTTCAAAATATGACATGTTAGGCAACCAAGTATATTGTGTACCTAAGTAAGGGTGGTGATAATCTATCAAAAATGTAACTTTAAGCTCATTTGAAGGGACGATAACAATATCGACGTTATCCTCTGGAGCTGAAAAATTGATGGGTTTATCAAATTCAAAATATTCTCTAATAGAATCTTGTTGTTTTACTCCAACCTGTTTAATAAGCTGAATAAAAGGATATGCAGAACCATCTGCAACCGGTGCTTCTGGTCCATCAATTTCAATCATTATGTTATCTATGTCCATACCTTTTACTGCAGCTAAAACATGTTCAATTGTACCAACTGAAGCATCTTTAATCCCGATAGTGGTCCCACGTGATATATCAATAACGTGGTCAATATCTGCCGGAATAGCTGGTTTGCCCGGCATATCTACACGGACAAAACATATCCCGTCATCACTACCTGCCGGTTTGAAGGTTATTGTTGATATAATTCCTGAATGTAATCCAATACCAGTATAACTGATACTTCCTGCGATTGTTTTTTTAAAATCACTCATATAATTTACTCTTTATTCTCTTTCTTCTTATTTTTAAGATAATTTTTATAAATATCTGGTAGCTTGGTCTCTGCTGCCATAATTCTTCTCTGTAAGGCAACATCACGAGCAGGATAACCAAGTACCATTATGCCATCCTTGAGGGTACTGTGAATACCGGATTTGGCTCCAGCCATAACTCTATTACCTATTTTTACATGATCAGCAACACCCACTTGACCTGCAAGATAAACTAAATCTCCTACAGTAGTGCTACCTGCGATACCAACTTGGGAACAGATAATAGTGTTTTCACCAATTCTTACATTATGCCCTATTTGGACCAGGTTATCTAATTTAGTATTTTTCTCAATTATTGTTGAGCCTAAAGTACCCCGGTCAATGCAGGTATTAGCCCCAATTTCAACATTATCTTTGATTATTACATTTCCAATCTGAGGGACTTTTTCTTGCACTCCATCATAGAGGATATAACCGAAACCATCCGCACCAATAACGACACCAGCATGGAGAACAACACTATTTCCCAGGACCATATTATCATATATAGTACAGTTGGGGAAAAGATGGCAGTTGTTACCAACCACACTTCCTTCTTTAATCACACAGTTAGCTTCAATCTTACTATCATTTCCAATCTTTACATTGTCCTCAATGACTACGAAATCTGCGATACTAACATTTTCACCAATTGATGCTGAAGGAGAAATCATTGCTTTGCTAGAAATGATATTCTCTTTAGTCTGCTTATCCATCTCTAACCATAATTTTACTAATACCATAAAAGTAAAATAGGGTTTTTCAACTTTCAAAAGATTTGAGAACTCATTAAGGGAATTATCAAAATCTGGACTAACAATTATTAATCCTGCTTTGCAAGCTTTTAATTGATTCACATAAGCTTCATTCTCAAAAAAACAGACTGATTTAGGGTTAGCATCTTCAAGTTCAGAGACGCTATCTAATTTTGTATCAAATCTGGAAATGTACTCTCCCTTAACTTGGGAGACAATCTCATCTATCTTCAATTCAATGTTAAACTTTTTCATTGCTTATTTATTTTTTGTTGTCACTACTTGGGGTGCTTGTTTGAGGATCACTAGTTCTTGTTTCGCCACTATTCAAGCGGGAAATTACCTTTTCAGTGATATCTAAATAATCCTTGGCATATAATACATTACCCGCGGTGATATCTAAAACCATGTCATAATTATCATCAATAGCTATATCCTGAATCACATCATTTATTCTGTCTAAGATTGGTTCTAACAATTCAGCATTTCTGACTGCAGCTGTTCCTTCTTGACCAAAATACTGTTGCATCTTTCTTTTTAATGCTTCATCCTTAGTTTGAATCTTACTTTCAGCATCTTTCTTGCCCTGCTCATTCAATATTAGCTTCTTATTTTCATATTGAGCGACCATTGCTTCTAATTCTTGCTGCATAGCTTCAATTTCTGTTCTCCAAGCTTGGCTCTCTGAATCAAAAATTCTCTTCGCTTCTTGAACATCATTAGCTTCGACCATTATTCTTTCAACATTCACATAAGCAAGGTTTGTAGCATTAGCTATCCCTATTGATAAGCTAAGAATCAGCACGGTTAATAATATTATTTTTTTCACTTTTCCTCCATGAAAATCATATTTAATCTTTATCTAAGACAATATTTTTATTTTTCTATTGTAGTCAATAAAATAATCATTTTTTAATTAACTCTTCTTCTTAAAGGTCCCACAAGGATACCAAATAATAGACAGTGTTCCAAGACATTGTGCTGAAACCCCACCACTGATGAGCCCTTAGAGACTACATATCTTCTTCTTCTTCGTGTAATTAGTGTAACTCTGTGTTAAGGATTTTCTTCTTCGTGTAATTCGTGTAATTCGTGGATAGACTTCTTTCTTTTTATTAGTGGCGGACAAGCTGTCCACCGTACGACTGAAGAGGCTTTTATCCGTGTTTATCTGTGTTATTCCGTAGAAAAATATCTTCTTCCTCTTCGCGGATAGATTCTCTCTCTTATTTGTGTTTATTTGTGGTATTTGTGGCTAAACTCTTCCTCTTCGTGGATAGACTTCTTTCTTTTTTGTCTTTTCGTGGATTTTTGTGTTTTTGTGTTTCAATTCGGCTCTCTCTCAAGTAGAGTGGTAAGTAAAATGGAGGATCCAAGAAAATAGAATAAAATATTTTATATTGTAAACAGCATTATAAGATAAGTTGTCAAAATTTAACTTGGCTCTTTATCTGAAAGCAGACTAAATTCCACATTTTTAAAAGTGCCCCATATAGGCATTACTAAAGGGTTTGCCTAGTGATGCCTTTGAGTATCTCGATGAATCATTGGGATTTCATCGAGATACTTAAAGGAATGACTTAGTTTTCCCTAGGATGAGACTAAGGACTATGATATAATTATTGTAAAACATATTACGAAAAATTCTATGGTATTTTTATTAAGTTCCCACACTACTTGAGAGAGAGGCAAACAAAATAATACTTGCCATAAAAATGCCACTATGATAAAATTGCTTTTGCTAAATAAATCAATGGTAAAAAAATAGATTATGGAGGATATTAATGATTAATATAGAACTTTATAAAGATGATATAGCAATAAAAAATATTGAAATTGAGAAAGCTAACCAGATTCGTAAAATAGTAAATGGCTTCATAGAAAACTACGATGAAATTCTTTCATTTAAGATAAATAATAAACGTTATCAGAATGATAATTACCTAATATCAGAAGACTGTAAAATTAACTGTATTACCTACAATCATATTGAAGGTAAAAGAATTTATCAAGACTCAGTAATCTTCATCCTCACAAAAGCTGTATATAACATTTTCGCAGATAAAGTACAGTTAGTTGTGGAACATTCTATTGATGATGGTGTATTTTGTGAACTTTTTGGATTAGAAGATTATTCAGAAAAGTATGTATATCTGATTCAAGATGAAATGCAAAAAATTGCAAATAAAGGACTTTGGATTGATAAATTAAAATTTACTTGGGAAGAAGCAAAAGAGATTCTCAGTAGACAAGGGCGCAAAGATTTGATAAAGAATCTTGATTACTACTCTGATCGTGAAATTTACCTCTACAAATGTGGTGATTATTATGATTTTTATTCCCGTCCTCTAGCAGATAACACTAAAAATGTTCCTGTCTTTAAAGTTGGTTATCAAGAGCCCGGCTTAATCTTGAGATTTCCCCAAAGAGGAAGTTTTACCATGAGAGAAAACATCCATTTTTCGGAAAAAGTTTTTGCAGCTCACCAACTTCATGATAAATGGCTGAATAATCTAAAGGTTCATAACATTATTGATATTAATAAATTAATAGATACTTATGAAATTGGAGACTTTATCTTGCACGAAGAAGCCCTACATGAAAAGAAAATTGCTAATATTGCTGATGAAATTGCTCAAACTAATAAGAAAATAATCCTGATTGCCGGACCTTCTTCTTCAGGAAAAACAACTTTTTCCCATAGATTAGCAGTGCAGCTCCTAGTTTCTGGTTTGAAACCAATCGTTATCGGCCTTGATGATTATTTCTTAGGCAGAGATAGAACTCCTATCCTTCCTAATGGTGAATACGACTTTGAATCTATCCACGCCCTTGATTTAGAATTGCTTAATAACCATCTTAAAGATTTGTTGGCAGGCCAAGAGATTGAATTACCAAAATATAACTTTGGCAGAGGTCTTTCTGAGAATAGTGGAAAACATGTTAAATTATGTGATGACAATGTTATTGTTATGGAAGGAATTCACGGCCTTAATCCTGAATTAACAGCTCAAATCCCAGATGATAAAAAAGTTAAAATATATGTAACTGCTCTAAATCAGCTTAACATCGATAATCATAATAGAATCCCTACAACAGATTGTCGCAAGATTAGAAGATCAGTAAGAGATTACTATTATCGTGGATATAGTGCTAACGAAACCCTATCCCGCTGGCAATCTGTCAGAGATGGCGAGAACAGGAATATTTTCCCATATCAAGAAAATGCAGACTACATCTTCAATAGTGGCTTAACTTATGAGCTCGGTTGCCTGAAGAGCCATGCTTATAAGGAACTGAAAAAAATACCTGAATGCTCTCCAAATTATACTGAAGCAAAAAGGTTGTTAATCCTTTTGGGCTTTATTAAAGATATCCCAGAAAAACTTGTACCCAATAACTCTATTTTGAGAGAGTTCATTGGGGGCAGCGTCTTTATAGGTTAATTAAATGCCGGCAATATTGACCCTGAACTATAACTATATTCCAAAAGATAAACCATGGTTTACTAAAAATTTTAATGATTTTTCAGACCTTTTTAAATGGCTGAGGGAGGATTCTCTGATAATCCTCCCTGCAAGTCAGTTACTTGATAAGTCATTACATAATCGTCTTATTCTAACAAAATTAGCACTACCCAAAGTCAATATTCTAGTATTATCAGAAACTGATTATGCTACTACATATCCACTTTTTACTTGTATTGGCGAAGATGAACTTGACAAAGAAATTGAATTGGCAATAATAAATCAACATAAGATTATTGATAATAGAAGTAACTTGGAAACAGTGTTAAACCCGAATGGTGCAGTAGAACTTTGATGAAGAGTGCTAGATTCTTTTAGCAAAATAAGTTACAGAATTTGAAGGCATATTATATATATATTCCTGAAAATTATGTAGCTTACTTTTGCAAAAGAAGATAGTGCTATTCGCAAAGGTCTACTGCATTATTTGGGTTAAAACATTATCTTAGGAATTATTATTGTTTTTTTAAGTAAAGATAATATTTTATAAGTAATCTAATACTTACTTGAGGTAACATGAGAAGAAAAAGTAGTTTTCTGAAATTTATGTCAAACAGTCGAAAGATGATTGACCTTTTCAGGATAGTATCATTAATTACAGGGTTAATTTTGATAGGTGCTTTAGTAATCAAATTCTTTGAGCCCCAGCATCTGTCATCTGAAGTTAACATAAAAACATTTTTCGATGCTATTTGGTGGACTATAGTAACTATTACTTCTGTTGGTTATGGTGATTTTTATCCTGTAACTGTTACAGGCAGAATAGTGGGAATCATCATAATAATTTCAGGTTTCATACTCTTCTCAACATTCACAGCTTATATTGCCAGTAATTTCATTGACCAAAAAATTAAAGAGAGGAAAGGTTTGAATAAGATCAAAATGCGTAATCACATCATAATTTGTGGCTGGAATAATAGCGCCAAAAGAATCTTGAAGTTTTTAGTTGATCATCTTCATGAAAAATTAGCAACGGTAGTTCTTATTAATGAGTTAGATGAAAATCAAGTATCTACCTTCAGAAATCACTATGAACAAATAGATATAAAATTTATCAGAGGAGATTTTACCAATCAAGATATCCTCAATCGAGCTAATATAAAGGATGCCAGCCAAATAATAATCCTCTTTGATGAAAGCTGTCAAGATTCTGTACCTTCTGATGAACGCACTATTATAGCAGCTCACAATATTTCTTTTTTGAAAGTAAAAGGACAGATAAATTTGCAACTTAGACATGAAAAATATCTCCCCAGTATTCAGAGAGATAAGATTCAAAATGTTGTTATTTACGAAGATATTGGGGGAGATATTTTAGCCAATTCAACCCTTCACCCGACTATTCCCAACTTTATCCAAGCCCTAATTCGGGGTGATGAAAAGAGAAGTTTTAAAGAATTTAAGATCCCTGAAGAGTACATTGGTAAATCATTCCAAGAACTTTTCTCTTTTTTAAAAGAAGATAAGGGATTAATCTTAATCGGGGTTGTTACTGTTCAACCTGAGTTTTCCATAGATGATATTCTCTCGGATAATTCTTCCAATATTGATTTATTCATTAAACAACAATTTCAACAATCTAATAAAAAGATTAATTTTATTAATCAAAATGATAATGTGAAAATTAAACCGGGTGATGACTATATAATTGATGCAAATGATACAGCTATAGTGCTGTGAGGTAATTATGAGTAATAAAAACTTCTTACAAAATATTAAATTATTTTCTGAACTCTCCCTGGATGAATTAGGAATAGTTAGTAATTCCCTCAAATTAGTTACATTTCGGGCTGGTGAGACAATTTTTGAAGAGGATAGTGCAGGAAATGAGCTTTTTCTGCTATTTGAAGGTGAAGTTTGTATCTCCAAAAAAACATCTTTCATTGATAATCAAAGTGATATTAACAAAACACTGATTACCCTGCATTCGAAAGATTTCCCCTTTTTTGGCGAGGTTGGACTCCTAGGAAAACAGTTAAGAACAGCAACAGCAAAAGCCATTACCGATTGTAAGTTGTATTCAATCAATCATGATCAATTTGTTAAAATTATTAAAGAACATCATCACATTGGAGTTGTTGTCTTATGGGAAATTTCTCAAAAATTAGCACAAATTTTAGAGAAAACTGATTCAGATATCTTAAAATTAACTACTGCCTTAATATATGCTTTAAGATAATTTTTGCAAAAAAATATAGTGAACTTCTCTAAGATCTACTGCATTATTTGGGTTTAAGTTATCTGTATTGGAATATCCTAAGTTTTCTATCTTCGTGCAACATAAATATGTAATCTTGATAGAAAGAAACATCATAAAGATATCTTCCATCATTATATGAAGTTGCATGACTAAGGCTATTGTCAGAGTTTATTTTATATATCTCTAAACCACCTTGTCCTAGAATAACAAATAATTCATTACCCGATACTTTGATATTCCTAATAGTATAAGGGAAATATAAAACTTCTCCTTCCTTAATCTTACCTGCTATTGAGATATCCATAATATTCAAGGTTCGGTTGGAAACAGCAAATAATAAATCATCATAAAGAGCAATCTTGTTACACTCGAACACATTATAGTTCTGTCCAAAAGGCATTGGATGCCTCACATTTGATAAATTTATGGAAGCAACTCCATGGGCATTACCGGCATAAACTAAAGGCCACTTGACTGCTAATGTATTTAATCCCCAATCATGATGATAATTACTGATTATTTCATTAGATAAATTGCTTCCCATATCATACACCGTTAAACCATTATCACCATGGGCTAAATATAGAAGAGTTCCATCTTGGACTATTTGATTACCATTATAAGCTCTTACCTCAATCTTTCGACCAGTAGTATCTAGTGAGTCTATGTTAGTCTTTGAAGAAGCAATAGTATTTAAGGCAAGAGCTACTTTTTTTGAAGTAAGAATCTCAATATCGTTGATTCTATCATTGAAAGTATAAGCGCCATTTAAAGTAAAATTATAGATATCAAACATTGAATAGACAAAAAGTTCATTACCACTACTAACAGCCAAGATGTTATTGCGATGTTCAACCATTTCACCTCTAACATCTAGTTCTCTTCCGGTATCCCAAAGATATTTGGAAAAATTCGCCTGCAAAAGTAAAAATATATTACTTATAAGTAGAAGTAAAAATAATCTTTTCATATCATTTCAAAAGTTTGTTAATTATATCTATTGATTTAATTCCTTCTGCATCTGCCGCAAATGATGGCAATACTCTATGTCTCAAAACTAATGGAGCAACATATTTTATATCATCTTCCGATGGGGTTAATCTTCCGAGTAAGGCTGCTCTAGCTTTAGCAGCTAGCACTAAATACTGTGAAGCACGTGGTCCGGCTCCCCAACTAATTAAATCAGAAATCTCTTTAGTAGATACTTCTGAATCAGGCCGTGTTCTTCTCACTAGCTTTACCGCATACTCATAAACATGTTCACTTACAGGAATATCTAAAATAGCTCTCTGAATTGCTGATATCTCATCTCCGGTAATTATGGCTTTAATTTCTTGGGTCTGAGTATTAGTTGTTACTTTGACAATCTCTAACTCATCTTCATAAGAAGGATAATCAATAATAATATTGAACATAAATCTATCTAATTGGGCTTCAGGAAGTGGATAAGTTCCTTCTTGTTCAATTGGATTCTGGGTAGCTAAGACCAAAAAAGGTCTTTCTAATTGATAAGTTTCGTTTCCATTTGTGATTTCATACTCTTGCATTGCTTGTAAAAGAGCTGCTTGAGTTTTAGGTGGAGTTCTGTTAATCTCATCAGCTAGAATAATATTCGCAAAAATCGGGCCTCTAATATACTCAAAATATCTCTTGCCATCACTCTTATTTTCAGACAAAATATCTGTACCTGTAATATCAGAAGGCATCAAATCCGGTGTAAATTGAATTCGACTAAACTCTAAATTCATAACTTTGGCTAAACTGGATATTAACATTGTTTTAGCTAAGCCAGGTACTCCTTCCAACAGAATATGACCATTAGCAAATAAGGCTATTAAAATCTTCTCAACTACCTCATCCTGACCAACAATTACTTTTTTTAACTCCCTAACAATCTCAACTTTAACATTTTTTAATTTATCAATTAATTCTACATTAGAACTACTCATTATTACTCCTATCAATTAAATCTATTATTCGAACCCCTACCACACTCAAGGATAGTATGCCTAAAACGCTTACCACTATACCAGTTAAGAGATGTGCAACGGCTATTAATGAACCGGCATCAGTATATGCCATACCCATTCCACTCACAAAAATTAAACTCATCAATAACTCATTACTCCCTATTTGACCAGGAGGTTGAGGTAAGATATAGGAAAGATTCAATAAGGTATAACCAAAGAAAATCATAGCTATATTGATTGAATCAAATCCGAATGCCTTAAACATTAAAAAGAAATACAATCCGTCAAGAACTATTCCCAAAAAAGTTAAAAAAATCACTTGAACAAAAATTCTATGATGATTTTTAAAGAGGGCTGTTCCCTCAACAAACATCTCTATCATCGAATAGACTTTGGCTTGATATTTATCAGAAACAAAAAAGAATACTTTCTGCAGAATTAAAACTAACTTCTTTTCAGCTACTATGGCACTGATTAATGTGATCACCCCAATTAAGAAAATTATCAAGATGATTATTACTAACCACTGTAAGACTGGAACCATTTCAATCTTCAGGAGTGGAATCATTATCAGAATGAGAAATATCCCGGCTGTATCAAAAAACTTATCGATAAAAATCGAAGGTAACACCAATGAAACCGGTGTTCTAGTAGCTTTCTTTATCAATAGGGCTCTTGCTGCTTCACCGGCTCGGATGGGGATGAGATAATTAATAAAATTACCACTTAATGACCATAGATAAGTCTGTCTTAGAGAGAATTTTCTTAAGGGATTTAAAAGCCTATTCCATCTGACTGACCTAATAAAATAGGCAGAAATATAAGATACTATACTTAGGCCTAAATAGAAAAAATTTAGATTCTTAACATTCTTAATCAATTCACAGAAATCAAAAAAATAAGCCCAAATACTAAGAAATATTATCCCAACAAGAATCCCAATTACTAAAGTTTTCTGATATTTTTTCATTAAGAAAATCCTCTAATTCAAAGTGTCTGAGATATCTATAAATGTATTATGCTTGTGAATTACAAAATCCCTCTCTAAGTCTTCAATATCATAAAACCAATTATGGGTCAATCTTTCTAAGAATTTCCCTGCAGAGTTTAAATGAAACTTGTGTAAAAGCCTAGCAATGTTCCTTCCTACATAAAGATTTAGTTGGAAAAATGTTTTGTAATCTTTCTTATGAATGTTATTACTAATAAAGTTTACTAACTCTCTTAAAATTACTGGTTCTTCATCGGCTATATTATAATTTTTTCCAAGCGACTTATCATTGGTAATCGCTTGCTCTAACACATTTATAAGGAGCTTGATACTACACAGATGAATATAAATACGTTCATTCACTTTTGGCAGTATCCTATATCTAATCATCTTCACAAGAGTCTGGAAAAAACCACAACAGTTTTCACCATAAAGAAATGCAGGTCTAAAGATCACTGCTCTTAAACCTTTTAATCTGTTTAATTCTATCAAAGACTCGATCTCAGCAATCATTTTTGCTCTATAACCAAATATGATTTTCTCTGATCTGTCATGACTTGGTAACTCGAAGGGTGAATCACCATAGATAGCAACAGAAGAACAGTAGATAAGTTTTGCTTTGTTGGATAAACAAAACTCAATTATTTGTTGGGTTGCAAAAACATTAGCCCTACGAAGGGCCTTTCTGCTTATATGCGGATTGGAATGAAAATCAGGAATATGAATTATCGTATCATATTCATTTAAAAGTAAATGCTTTTTTAGTATCAAAGTATTACTTACTGATAAGGGAATCAAGGTTACCTTACCTTTTAAATGTGAGTATTTTTCAGGGTCCTCTCCCTCAGGATATAAAGCAAAAATGTTAGCACTTCTATGACTTATCTTACTGCTTAAGGCATAGCCAATATTATCATCAATATTAGTGATTAAGACATTTTTTTTCATTTAGTGTTTCACAAATGAGAGTAATTTTTTCCACCATGGCCTATGCTTTCTTCTCTTACTCCCTCCACCACCTCGAACTTCTACATAAAAGGCTTGAATATCTTCATTATTATAAACTTTTAAAGGATTATGATAAAAAAGTAGTTCTGCAGTAGTTTCATCTATTTTATCAGCAACTTTATAAAATGCCTTTTTTAAAATATAATCAGAATGACGACAATGATCATCTGATGCTACAAAATGGGCATACCCCTTATATAACATTCTCCAAGCTATCTCTTTAACTTTTCTGCCATGATAACCTAATAAACTTGAAGCATTAACTTGAATAAGTACATCTCGATTTATAAATTCTCTGACTATGCTAGGATGGGCATGAACATAGCTATACCTTTCAGGATGAGCTAAGATAGGCCTAAACTTGTTCATCTGTAATTCGTAAATGAAATGTTTAGAATTATCACTTATATCATTAAGTGAAGTCTCAAACAATACATAGTTCGACTTTCCTAAGGTTAACTTCTCTTCTTTAACCTGAGCCAGAAGAGTATCATCACAATAGACCTCTGCCCCTAAAACAAGCTCAGTATTAATCATATACTTTTCAGCTTCTTTTTTGAGAATCTCGAATTGCCTAAGTACATCTTCTTTATTATTGGTAAAAGTCCCCAACATGTAATGAGGAGTAAGAAATACTTTATCGACTCCTGATTCTGACATTACCTGTAAGTGTTCAATTGTTTTACTTAAAGAATCTGAACCATCATCTACATTAGGTAACAAATGCGTATGTAAATCAATAATTTTCATAATTAAGGCAACCTCTCCTTGATTATATTGATTAACTCTACTAAAATAGCATTGTTATCGAAATTTTGTACCATCTTATAGGAATCTGAGAGTAACTTCTCTGCATTCTTCTTTGCTATTTCAACTCCTAAAAGTGTGGAATAATTGGATTTACCAGATGATCTTTCCTTAACATCTCGGTCAATAATATCCAAAGCTCCAATATCATCTAATATATCATCAATAATTTGATAAGATAATCCTAAGTTAAGAGCATAATTACCCAGCGTTATCATGATATTTTCCTCAACCCCACATATAGTGCAGGCCATATCTGTTGCAGCTTGTAATAATGCTCCATTTTTCTTAAGATATATATATTTTAAAATATTAACTTTGACAGTTTTATTATTTGATTCCAAATCAACTGTTTGCCCACCAATCAAACCACTAGTGGATACTGCTTTTGCTAATATATGAATACATTGCAAGGCATGTTCTTTGTTTTGCAATTCAGTTAAAACTTCAAAAGCTTTGGTAATAAGTGCATCACCAACCAAAATAGCTGTTGCAGGATCATACTTTTCATGATTACTTGGCTTACCCTTTCTGATTCGATAGTTATTCAAACTAGGTAGATCATCATGAACCATTGTTGCAATATGTACCATTTCTAAAGCAACAGCAACAGGCATAATCTTTTCCAGAGACTTTACACTCTTTCTTCCCTTGAACATCTCATACACAGCAAACAACAAGATAGGACTTATTCTTTCCCCTTCAAGAAGCAAAGAATACCTAATTGCCTTGTTTAAATAATGTTCATTCTTTTCATCTGTTATGAAGTATTTATCTAGAGCTTCATTCAATGCGTTTTGCCTGTTTACAAAGTATTTTTGTGTTAGCACTTAACTCCTCCAATTTTTCTTAATACTAAGCATAATTCCTTTAGTAAAAATGTCAAGTATTTTTTAACAATTATTAACTTTCACTATCTGGACTATCGATTTCTAAATCTTCATCAATCTCTTTTTTGATTTTAGTTGCATCAAAGACTTTATCATTTTTAAGAAGACTAATAAGTCTCACACCTTGAGTGTTTCTACCTATTGAAGAAATTGATTCACCTGATTGCCTAATAATCATGCCACCACGAGTTGTAATCATTAAATCATCTTCATCAGTAATATCCAATAATTTAACTAAATAGCCATTCCTGGTAGTTGTCTTGAGTGTGATAAATCCTTTAGTCCCTCTATTAGTAACTTTATATTGAGTAAGATCTGTTCTCTTACCATATCCATTTTCACTCATTGATAAAACAGTTCTATCAGAGTTTTCAGCTACCACTATCATAGAGACAACATAATCATCTTCTCTGAGTTTGATACCACAAACACCTTGAGAATTCCTACCTAGAGGTCTAGCACTTAACTCAGAGAATCTATTACAGAATCCATTATGGGTTGCAAGCATAATGTCATTTGTACCATCTGTTAATTTAGCTTCAAGTAATTCATCTCCATCAACTAGTTTAATAGCAATAATTCCATTTGTTCTAGGACGAGAATAAGCATTAAGAAGTGTTTTCTTTATTAATCCATTTCTGGTTGCCATTAAGATATAATGAGAATCATCGAATTCTTTAACTGCGACTATAGCTTTAATGTTCTCTTCTTTTGCAATATTGATGAGATTAACAATAGCTTTACCGCGAGCTTGTCTGCCCACAGAAGGAATTTGATAGACTTTTAACCAATAGCATTTTCCAAAATCAGTGAAGAAGAGAATATAATCATGAGTTGAAGCAGTAAAGAGGTTTTGAATAAAATCGGATTCTTTAAGATTTGATCCGGATAAACCACGTCCACCTCTGCCTTGAGATTTATAGAGATCTGCAGGCATTCTTTTTATATATCCCTCGCTAGAAACTACCACAACAACGTCTTCTTGAGGAATCAAGTCTTCCATATCCATTGTTAACTCGCCTTCGATAATTTGAGTTCTACGTGGGTCTGAGTATTTCTCTTTAATCTCTAAAGTTTCTTCTTTAATAATATTCATCTGAAGTTCTCTATTTTCTAAGATTGCTATCAATTTATCTCTTAACTCGCTAAGCTCTTTAAATTCAGTTTCAATTTTATCTCTTTCTAATCCGGTTAGTTTCTGCAGTCTCATATCCAGAATTGCTTTAGCTTGAATTTCGCTTAAATTAAAAGTACTCATTAAGTTATCACGGGCATCAGTAGTGTTTTCTGAAGCTCTGATAGTTTTGATAATAGCATCAATATTATCCAAGGCAATTCTTAATCCCTCTAAAATATGCAATCTTGCTTCAGTTTGAGCTAATTCAAATTTAGTCCTTCTAATTACAACCCTGTGTCTAAAGGAGATAAAGTGATCAAGAAGCTGTTTCATAGAAAGAACTTCCGGAATCCCTTCGACTAAAGCTAAATTTATAACTCCAAAGGTGTTCTGCAATTGTGAATAAGCATAAAGTTTATTAAGTACAACATTAGCATCACCGGATTTCTTGATAAAAATAACAAGTCTCATACCATCTCTACCTGACTCATCTCTAATATCACTAATCCCTTCAATTCTCTTATCTTTTACAAGAGAAGCGATTTTTTCAATCAAGAGAGTTTTGTTTAGCATATAAGGAATTTCAGAGATGATGATAGATTCTTGACCTGTCTTTTTATCTGTATGAATATCAGCTTTCCCTCTGACTTTTAACTTTCCACGGCCTGTCTCAAAATACTCTTTTATACCTGAACGTCCCACGATGTAACCGCCTGTTGGGAAATCAGGACCAGGTATAATCTGCATTAATTCAGTGGCAGTAATATCAGGATTATCAATAGTTTCTACAATGGCATCACATACTTCACCAATATTATGAGGAGCCATATTAGTAGCCATACCAACAGCAATACCGGAAGAACCATTAATGATTAAATTAGGTAGTCTGCTTGGAAAAACTTCAGGCTCTTTTCTTGTTTCATCATAATTGCTTCGATAGTTAACTGTATCTTTATCTAAGTCCACCATTAAATCCACAGCAGTTTTGTGCAATCTTGCTTCAGTATAACGCATTGCAGCTGGTGGATCGCCATCGATTGACCCGAAGTTTCCTTGTCCATTTATTAGTGGGTATCTCAAGTTCCAATCCTGGGCTAATCTTACCAAAGTAGGATAGACAACTTGTTCACCATGTGGATGGTAGTTACCTGAAGTATCACCGGCAATCTTAGCACATTTTCTAAAATGTCCGCCAGGTACTAAATTTAGCTCATTCATTGCAAATAAGATTCTTCTTTGTGAAGGTTTAAGACCATCTCGCACATCAGGTAAAGCACGAGAGACAATAACACTCATGGAATAATCTAAGTATGATGTTTTTAACTCATCTTCAATCTGTCTAACTATTATTCTATTATTATTTTTTATTTCCATTACTTAATCTCCTAAGTTAAATATCTAGGTTCTTAACATATTTAGCATTTTCTTGAATAAAATCTCTTCTTGGCTCTACTTCATCGCCCATAAGGATTGAGAATAATCTATCTGCTTCTACGGCATCATCTATCTTAATCTGTACTAGAAGACGGTTCTCAGGATCAAGAGTGGTTTCCCATAACTGATCAGGATTCATCTCTCCCAGACCTTTATATCTTTGAATATAGACCCCTTTGCTCCCTAATTCTGCCCACATTCTATCTCTCTCATCTTCGGAATAAACATAGTGCTTCTTGGCTCCTTTACGAAGCATAAAGAGAGGTGGTTGAGCTATATATATTTTTCCATGCTCAATTAGAGGCTGCATATAACGATAGAAGAAAGTGAGGAGTAGTGTTGCAATATGAGCACCATCGACATCAGCATCGGCCATGATAATCACTTTACCATAACGAAGCTTAGTAATATCAAAATCATCAGCAATTCCTGCTCCTAGCGCTAAAATAACAGGTTGAATCTTGTCGTTATTTAACACCTTATCAATTCTGGCTTTTTCGGTATTAAGCATCTTTCCCCAAAGAGGTAAAATTGCTTGATACAATCTATCCCTTCCTTGCTTAGCTGAACCACCCGCAGAATCTCCCTCAACCAAGAATATCTCTGTTTCTTCAGGTATTTTACTAGTACAATCAGCTAATTTTCCTGGTAATGAGCCAGATTCTAGCACTGATTTTCTTCTGGTTAAATCACGAGCTCTTCTGGCTGCTTCTCTAGCCCTTGAAGCTAATATAGACTTATTACAAATAGCTTTAGCTTCATTAGGATTTTCCTCAAAGAACTCTAATAGCTTCTCATATACTAATGAGTTTATAAATCCTTCAACCTCAGAATTTTGAAGCTTTGTCTTAGTTTGTCCTTCAAATTGCGGTTCACTAAGTTTAACACTAATAACGCAGGTCAATCCTTCTCTAATGTCATTTCCTGATGGAACTATTTTCTCATTCTTTAAGAAATTATTTTCTTTAGAATAGACGTTTACAGCGCGAGTCAGGGCAGACTTAAGTCCTGACAAATGAGTACCACCCTCGATAGTGTTAATATTGTTTGCATAAGAATATATATTTTCTTGAAAACCTTCATTATATTGAATTGATAACTCAAATTCCATGTCTTCTTTAGAACCAAATACATAAACAGGTGTTTTGAAAATTGGTTTTTTATTTGTATTTAAATATTGAACAAATTCATTAATTCCACCTTCATATTTGAAATCATGTGCCCTTTCGGTCTCTTCGTCTTTCAATGTTATTCTTACCCCTTTGTTTAAGAAAGCTAACTCTCTTAATCTTGAACTAAGATAATCAAAACTAAATTTCACGGTTTCAAAAATGCTTGCATCTGGTTTAAATATAATAGTTGTACCACTTTTATCGGTATCACCTATAATATCTAAAGTTGTCTGAGGGATACCCTTAGCATATTTTTGTGTATATATCTTGCCATTTTTATAAATTCTAGTTTCTAAGGATTCTGATAGAGCGTTCACACAGGAAACACCCACTCCATGTAAACCACCTGAAACCTTATAAGAATCATTGTTAAACTTACCACCGGCGTGTAATACTGTCATTACAACTTCAGCTGCAGGAATTCCCATTTCTTTGTGGATATCAACTGGGATTCCACGTCCATTATCTTGGACCTCAACAGATCCATCCTTATGAATAATAACACTAATTAAATCACAATAACCCGCTAAGGCTTCATCGATACTATTATCTACAACTTCATAAACTAAATGATGTAGTCCACGTTCACTAGTCCCGCCAATATACATGGCAGGTCTTTTTCTTACAGCTTCCAAGCCCTCTAAGACTTGAATATTCTTTGCTGAATAATCTTGATTTGACATATTAAACCCCAATTAGTTGATTTTTAATAAGTTAGAATATCTTTAGTATTAAATTCACTTATCAAATTCAATACTGTTTAATTTGTAATATATTATAAAAACGTTACAAATCAATTATCATATTTACTAAAGTCAATTTATCAATAAAGCATATTTTTGTCAACAGATTTCTTACTTTTTTTTAACTTTTTTTTCAAGGCTTTTAAAATGCCTTTTAACCCTTTACTGATAAGGGTTTACTCTATATTTTTCTACTGGACTTTTTTTGCCTAAAAGTAGCTTTTTCCAAATATTTTTTTGGTAAAATTTACATGATGAAATCAGAGCTAAAAAAGATTTAAACAAAAACTTTTATTGACAACTTTTTTGACTTATATAAAATTAAAAAAAATTCAGTAAGAGGTAAAAAATGAGTTATCAAGATGAACTTAGAGAACAAGCTCGTAAAAGAGCCAGGAGAGATTATCGAAATAAGATGTTATTGCTAGTAGTTTTCCTTATCGCAGTACTCTTTGTTATGCACTTGTTGGGGAAAAATACTGATAAATTAGCTACTTCCAACAATCAAGTTAAGAGCCAGACCCAGCAAGTTGAGTCTTCTTCTGAGACAAATGACCGGAAGTGATTTATCTAAGCTTAATTTTTTCCTGCTTCTAATTCTATTCTCAATTCCTTTCTTTCTACAAAGTGAGGAGATTAAGCATAATATTGATTTTCAGCACCAAGGTAATTTATGGATATTACCTTCTGATATGCATGATACTCTCTATATAAAAATTGAGTTTGCCGAATCTGTTACTGAGCAGATGCAAGGATTGATGTATCGGGAAACTATGGAGCCTGATGAGGGTATGCTCTTTATTTATGCTTATCCCCAGAGGATGAATTTTTGGATGAAGAATACACATATCCCTTTAGATTTGATATTCATTGATGAAACTGGGACCATCGTTGATTTAGCAGAAAATACAATCCCCTTTTCTGAAAAAAATATCCCTAGTTTCGTAACCAGCATTTATGTATTGGAAGTTAACGCAGGGTATTGTGAGCGTAACTTTATAATTATAGGAGATCGAGTAATATGGGAAGATATAAGATAATTGTTCTTTTAGTGTTAGCTATAACCTTAATTCTCTCTTTAGGTTGTAATAAGAAAGCCGAGAGAGAGTTAAAGGAGATAGATACCTCTATAGACTCTTTGTCAACATTCGAAGAGCAGGCTATTGAGATTGATAAATTTGAAGATGATTTAGAAAATCTTGCAGCACCTAAACTGAGCATAGTAATTGATGATTTTGGAAATTATAATAATTTTATGTTAGATTCTTTATTAGTGAAATTCGGAGATTTACCTTCTCAAGTTGCTTTTGCCATCTTACCTGACCTTCCCTACTCCGAATTTGTCATGGAATATTTCAAATTTGATGAGAGAGAATTACTTCTTCATACCCCCATGGAACCTCATAATGGAAAAATTAATGCTGGAGATGATGTTATCACAGCTGCTGATGATGCAATTACTATAATTAATAAATTGAACAAATTCTATGGGCAATTACCTAATGTTAAGGGATTAAATAACCACATGGGTAGCAAATCTACTGAGAACTCTGAAGTTATGACAACTGTCCTAGAGTGGTGTAGAGATAACTCACTTTTCTTTGTGGACTCGGCCACAACAAGCAAGAGTGTCGCTTATAATTTAGCTCTTGAAATTGGAGTTGAGTCTGCTCAAAGAGATATATTTTTAGATGTTCCTAATCCTTCACTAGTTACAGTCAAGAATTATCTAGAGATTATGAAAGAAAATTACCAGGCAAAAGAGGATATTTTAGTTATTACTCATGCCAGTACTTTAGAAAGACGGGATAACCTAGAATTCTTCATTAATGAATGTATTAAGATTGGCTATGAATTAATCCCGGTATCTGAATACTGCCAAAGAGAAAAAGTTAAACAACTTCAGAAATTAAAGAGCTCTGTTTCTCTTACTGAATTCTAAAGCTAACCCTCCCACTGATGTCTCTTTATAGAGTGAAGGGATATCATGACCAGTCTGTTTCATCACTCTTACAACTTCATCAAACTTTACAAAGTGGGTTCCGTCAGAAAATAGAGCAAATATTGCGGCTGACATTGCAGATCTAACGGCAAATGCATTCCTTTCTATACAGGGAATCTGCACTAATCCACAAATAGGATCACAAGTCAAACCTAAATTATGCTCTAATCCAATTTCTGCAGCATACTCGATTTGTCTGATAGACCCACCCATCAACTGGGTAGCTGCTGCCGCAGCCATAGAACATGCAGTACCAATTTCACCTTGACAACCAACTTCTGCTCCTGAGATTGAGGCGTTATGCTTAACTAGATTACCTACTAATCCTGCTGTTGCTAAAGCTTTAATTATTTCATCCTCTCGTAAATTCATATCTTGATGTAAAAAATAGAGCATTCCAGGCAGAACACCAGAGGAACCACAGGTTGGAGCAGTAACTACTTTTCCAGCATTGGCGTTCTCTTCAGCCACAGCTAATGAAAAAGCATATAGATATCCGGATTGTTTATATTGTTTTCCCATGATTTGAGTTTTGCGATGGTATTGATATGCTTTTCTTGCTAAGCCTAAGCCACCTGGTAATACTCCCTCTTTGATAAGTCCTCTTTCAACAGCCTGCTTCATCACCTGCCATACTTTAGTTAAATAATCAGCTAAATCATAATCTTCATTCTCAAAAACATATTCCCAGAATGACTTACCTGATTTTTGGCAATATTCAATAATCTCTTCCATCTGATTATAGGGATAAAAAGACTTGTATGAAATAATTTCACCTTCATAATGAAGTGCACCTCCCCCTATACTATAAACGATTTCCTCATTTATCAGATTCTGTTTTTCATCATAAGATTGAAATTTTAATCCATTAGGATGATGAGAGAGAAACTCTTCAGGACGCCAGATAATCTCACAATCAATAGGCTCAATAATAGCTATTATTGCTCTATCAGTGAGATGTCCTTTACCGGTAGCTGCTAAACTTCCGTATAAAGTAACTACTATTTTTTTTGCATCTATGTTTTCTTCTTTAAATCTCAGAGCTGCATTACTTGGTCCCATGGTATGGCTACTAGATGGGCCATAACCTATTCTATATAAATTCTTTAGTGAATCCATTCTTTACCCTCTTTCCTTTTCTACAATTAACTTCTTTAGTAAATGTTTTATCTACTGAATTTTAGTCAATACTTTTATTAAACCCGAGGATTAAGTTCCCACGTGACTGTTCAACCATCAAGCAACCCTCCTCAATAGTTTATCCTTAAAGAAGTCAGTAATATAGCCCATCTTCAGGTTTCTTGACATTTTATTATGATTGTTTATTGGTAACAAGGCCTCTTCTGTCGGACGGTGGGTTCTCTCCGCCCCAAGCTGTAAGCTTGTTAGTATTAAATCCCGAAGGGATGAAAATATAATAGGCAGTGTTCGAAGACACTGTACCGAGTTCCCAACCACAGATGAGCCCTGAAGGGGCGATAATATTCATTTTATTAGCTAGTATATTATCGCCCCTCCGGGGCTTAGGTTTGTGGGGGATTCTTACACAGGGTCTTCGAACCCTGCCTTTTATATCTGCATCCCTTCGGGATTTAAGAGGACTTATTAAAATATTAATGATATTGTCCTGCATGCAAGCAATAAGTCAATTTCAAAAATATGGGTAATAAATAAAAAGTGTGCACTAATTGAGCCCTTTTAACAATTAAAGTATTTAACCCAATTAATGCAGTAGACTTTCGCGATTAGCACTATCTTCTTTTGCACTCTTCATCAAAGCTCTACTGCAGTATTTGGGTTAAACAAAAGAGCTAAGATTTCTCTTAGCTCTTCTGGTAATTTATCTAAAGGCTCAATAGTTTTAGATTAATCTTTTTTCAAGATTCTACTAAAGATATTTGAGTCGTTATGTTTTGAATGGAAGTAGTCAAGCACTATTGGACTTGCTACAAAGATTGATGAATATGTACCAATTATTGTACCAAGGATAATTGCTAAAGCAAAATCTCTGATCACAATACCAGCAAATACATAGAGTGAAACAGCTGCAATTAATGTAGTAACAGAAGTTATAATAGTTCTGCTGATAGTTCTATTAATAGCAATATTGAAAACTGTGTCTAAGTCTTGACCAGACTTACGTTTTCTCATATCTTCTCTAATTCTATCAAAGACCACAATTGTATCATTAATGGAGTAACCCACAATAGACAGAATCGCTGCAATAATTGCTGCAGAAAGGTCTAATCCGAAGATACTAAATACTCCTAAAACGATAATAACATCGTGGAAAAGAGCTATAATAGCTGCAATACCAAAGTTAAACTGGAATCTGATACCAATGTAAATCACCATTAAGATTAAGGCAATGATAACAGATTTGAAAGCTTTACTTTTTAATTCGCTTCCAATAGACGGAGCAACAACTTCAACATTTGTTGATCCCTCATCTATTTTATAATCCTTAATATTTTTAGCAATAGCATTAAGAATATCAGATTGGCCTAAACCTTCATTACTACTCTCAATTTCTTCTGCTTGACGAGTCTTTATCACAAATAAGGCTGAGTTCTTTTTTTGTTCTTTAATATCTTCAGCTTCAGATAATTGATAATCAAGTTTCTGAATTATTGCATCCTTAATATTCTCAGCATCTAGAGCAGATCTAATCTCATCCACACTAATTGCTTGCATCTCAGGACTTGTAGGATCAAGTCTGACCATGATTTGCTGTCCACCTGTGAAATCAATACTCCAATTTGGACCTTTTATCACTAGAGCTGCAATACTAATAATAACTAATATGGATGAAATAATATATGTTATTTTACGGTTATATATAAAGTTAAATTTTTCCATTTATTTCTCCCTTAGATACTAAGTTTTTGTTTTTTCTTACCAATGATAAAGGTGTTAAACATTGATTTGACTAAGACAATAGCTGAGAACATTGAACCAATAATACCAATCATTAATGTTACAGCAAATCCTCTAATAGCTCCACTACCGAAACTATATAGAACTACTGCAGCAATTAAGGTTGTAATATTTGCGTCTGTAATAGTAACTACAGCTCTGTTAAACCCAGCGTCTATAGCTGAATTAACTGATTTACCAATTTTCAACTCTTCTTTGATTCTTTCAAAGATTAACACATTAGCATCCACAGCCATACCAATTGTAAGAATAATACCGGCGATACCAGGCATTGTTAAGGCTGCACCAAACATTGTTAGCATACCTAAAATGAATAAAATATTGAAAATTAAGGCTATGTTAGCATAAATTCCAGAGACCTTGTAATAAACTAACATGAAGATAATTATTATTACTAAGCCTATGATACCGGCCATCTTTCCTTTTTCAATACTATCTTTACCTAAAGAAGGACCAACAGTACTCTCTTGAGCAATTTTCAATGGAGCTTTAAGAGAACCATTATTAAGGATGTTAGTAAGATCATCAGCTTCTTCAATTGTGAAAGTACCTGTGATTTGTGCTCTTCCACCAGGAATTCTATTCTGAATTCTAGGAGCTGAATAGACAATATCATCTAATACTATAGCTAATCTCGAACCAACATTATCTCCGGTAACTTTAGCAAATAGATCTGCACCTTCACGGTCGAATTCTAAATTGATTTCAGGAGAGGTTGAACTTCTTAGTTCTGTAGAAGAACCTTGGGAGTAACCCCAATCAACTTTTTTAAGCACAGCTCCTGTAAGTTCAGCTTTAGAATTAATAATTAAGAATGGAAGTCCTAGAGTTTTAGTTGTCTCTTCTGATTTCATTAGTGCTAACTCAAGTTTATTAGTAATAACTTTTTCCTTAGCAAAAAGCGAGTCAGTGAAAGGTCTAATAAAGTCAATATATTCAGGACGAATCGCGCCATTGGAAACAATATATTCAGAGAAAGGTTTTTTTAACTGTGATTCAGTTAAATCAGGAATATTGGATTTTAACCCAATAGCTTTAATCTCGTTAATTTTTCCTTTAGCAAAATACTCATCAATTTCCTTAATTGCCATATTAGATTGAAAGTTACTAGCAACTAATTTGAACTCTAAAATAGCAGTTTTACCTAGAAGCTCTTTAGCCCTTGAAGGGTCTTTTACTCCAGGTAACTGGACTATAATTTGTTTATCACCTTTCTTTTGGATAACAGGTTCAGTGAGACCAAATTTATCCACACGGTTTCGAATTACTTCAATATTTGAATCTAATGCTTTTTCTATGGATGAATCTTCCAAATTAGAAGTATCTACTTCTAAAACAAAATATGAACCACCAGCTAAATCAAGCCCTAAGTTTAATTTCTTCTCGGCAAAATTTAGAGGTGAGTCACTATCGAACATCACATAGACAAAATAGGCTGTAGCTATTAAAAAAACAGCTATCAAGATTCTGTTAAATGTTGAACTTCTCATCGATAACTCCCTCATGTATTAATAAATTTTTATAATTATTTCTCATTTCTTTCCTATATTTTTTTTGATTAACACAAAATCTTATTCTTTTATTAATAAGTCAAGTATTTTAATTAATTTGTCTTAATCTAATTAAAAAACTAAGTGTATCTATTAAACCCGAATGGTGTAGTAGAGCTTTATAGAAGAGTGCAGATTCTTTTAGCAAAATAACTTACAGAGTTTGAAGGCATATAATATATATATTCCTGAAAATTATGGAAGTTACTTTTGCAAAAGAATATAGTGCTATTCTCAAAGATCTACTGCATTATTTGGGTT
>JAEKNW010000003.1 GCA_016838885.1 Candidatus Cloacimonadota bacterium | reverse complement strand
CTATTTCTTCTTCTTCTTCGTGTAATTCGTGTAATTAGTGGATAGACTTTCTTCTTTTTATTAGTGGCGGACAAGATGTCCACCGTCCGACTGAAGAGGTTTTTATCCGTGTTTATCTGTGTTATCCGTGGCTAAAGTTCTTCTTTCTTCTCTCTTAAAACTCTGTGAAACTCCTCTTAACCTCTGTGTAACTCTGTGTTAAGGACTCCCCTCTCCCTTTCTCCCCGTCTCCCCGTCTTTTCTTCTTTGTGCCTTTGTGGTGAAAAATTATCCCCGTCTTTAAGCGACTAGCGAAAATTATCCTTGTCAGGATTCCTACTTTTCAAATTATCTGTTCAAAAGATTATAATTTATAGGAGACTACTTGGAAAAAGAACATAAATTAGCTGATAAGAATATACCAAAGTTACTGTTTTCATTGACACTGCCGGCGACTGTTGGTATGTTAGTCATGGCTTTATACAACATAGTAGATACCATGTTTATTGGTCACGGTGTTGGCCCCAACGGAATAGCAGGATTATCAATTGTTTTCCCAATTCAGCTCATAGTGTTGGGATTTGGTCAAATGTTTGGGATGGGTGGTGCTTCCATAATATCTCGCGCTTTAGGGGCCAAGGATTATGATAAAGCCAACCTCACTTTTGGTAATCAGATTTTCTCTGTTCTTCTTTTTACTGTCTTGATTATGCTTCCTGGATTACTCTTTCCTCGTCAGATTCTAACTTTATTTGGGGCTACTGAAGCCATTCTCCCCTATTCTTTAAGTTATTACAGAATAATAGTGTATGGTACCGGACTTTTCATGTTTGCCATGATGAGTAATAATGTTTTAAGGGCTGAAGGGCATGCTAAAATTGCTATGTCTAATATGATGATTTCAGCGGGTTTGAATATTATCTTGGACCCAATCTTTATCTTCTGGTTTGATATGGGTATCCAGGGTGCAGCTTTAGCAACTGTTATCTCTCAGGGATTAGTCGTCTTTTATCTAATATATCATTTTACCAAAGGAAAGAGTTACTTTAGGATTAAATTAAGAAATATCAGACCAAATTTTATCCTTCAAAAAGAGATGTTTACTATTGGGTTAGCAGCTTTTGTACGTCAGGTAGCCGGGTCTTTCATAGTTGTGATTATTAATAACAAGCTAGGAAGCTTCAACCTTGCTGAGGTTTATATTGCAGTTTATGGTATTATCAACAGACTTCTTTCACTCTTCTTTATGCCAATGTTCGGAATTGGACAAGGACTTCAACCTGTGCTTGGTTATAATTGGGGAGCTAAACGATTAGATTTAGCTAAGAAAGCTGTGAGATTAGCTTTTACTTGGGCAACACTTATCTCAATTTTTGCCTTCATTGTGATTCAGCTCTTCCCAAGCTTCTTGATAAGTTGGTTCACTACTGATGCTCAGGTAATCAAGGAAGGAGCTTATGCAATTAGAAGAATCACCATCCTCTTTCCTGTGTTAGGTTTTCAGATTATCGGTTCGATAATTTTCCAAGCTTTGGGACATGCTACTGAATCTCTAATCTTATCCCTATCTAGACAAATCCTCTTTTTCATCCCTATCTTTTATGTGATGAGTCATTACTATGGATTTCTAGGAGTTCTTCTAACATTCCCAATGGCTGATATTCTGGCTTTCTCAGTTACCTTCTTTATGCTCCAGAGAGAGTTTAAGAAGTGGAAGGTTGCTTAGGGGGTACTTAGGGGTGTTCCCCCTCTCAAGTCGCTCTACGAGCTGCTTTTTTTTCACCACAAAGGCACAAAGAAGAAAAGACGGGGAGACGGGGAGAAAGGGAGACGGGGAGAGAGTCCTTAACACAGAGTTGCACAGAGGTAAGCAGAGAGTTTCACAGAGTTTAAGAGAAGAAAAGAGAGAAAATCGTCATACGAATTAACTCGAATTTAAACGAATAAATACGAATTAATCTGTCTGAAATATACACAGAGAATGAGCCCGTATGTCTTAAACCCGAATGGTGCAGTAGAACTTTGATGAAGAGTGCTAGATTCTTTTAGCAAAATAAGTTACAGAATTTGAAGGCATATAATATATATATTCC
>JAEKNW010000002.1 GCA_016838885.1 Candidatus Cloacimonadota bacterium | reverse complement strand
ATAATGCAGTAGATCTTTGAGAATAGCACTATATTCTTTTGCAAAAGTAACTTCCATAATTTTCAGGAATATATATATTATATGCCTTCAAATTCTGTAGGTTATTTTGCTAAAAGAATCTGCACTCTTCTCTAAAGCTCTACTGCACCATTCGGGTTTAACATGGTCTCTTAAATCCCGAAGGGATGCAGATACTAACAAGCTTACAGCTTGGGGCGGAGAGAATCTCCACCGTCCGACAGAAGAGGCTTTGTTACCAAAAAACAATCATTATAAAATGCCAAGAAAAACTGAAAATGTCTAATATTATCAAGTTCTTTTGAAGAAATACTATTGAGGAGGGTAGCTTGATGGTTGAACAGTCTCAAAATCATTTTTATTAATGGTAAAAAAAAATGATTGACACAATCTCTCTTATCCAGTTTTTAAAGGAATATAGAGAAGATGTAGAGGAAATTTAAGAATGAATGATACAAAAATAGTAGAAGAAAACTTCAAGAGTCTAAGAAATGCTTGCCATAGCAACCCTGTTGAATATTTAAAAAAGGCTCAAAACTATAGAAAAAAATATGCAGGACTAAATAAGATTCACTTCTTATTTGTGGATGCTTATGCCTACAGCAAGATAGGCCGATTTGATCTAGCGGAACCAATACTCACAGAGATTCTGAGTCTGGCACTTCAGGATAAGAATTTCTTTTTCTTAGTGCATGGTAATCTTTTACTCAGTCTATGTTATCGTAAAGATTTACAGAAGGCAAAGATATTTTTGGAGACAGCTGAAGAATATGCCAGAGAAGCCCAGGATACTCTTCTTTTAGCTGCAAGTTTGGCATATCTTGGTGATTATTATTTTATGCAGAATAATTTCGATTTATCAGAAAATTTCCATCTACAAGTTCAATCTTTGTTAGTAAAAGATGAAGACTCTCATATAAAGCTCCAATCATTACTAAGTTTAGCTAATACTAGTATCGTAGCCAAGAAGTATAAAAATGCCTTGATTTACCTTTTCAAAGGAATGGAAATTAGTGAAAGAGAAAATAATCAACATTATAGTCTGACTATTAAAACTAATTTAGCAAAAGTCCTGATGGATTTGAAACGCTATGCTGAAGGTGAAAAGTTTCTCTTGGATGCAAGAGAGCTTAGTCATAACTTAGGTTTAGGGATACAAGAAATTCAAGTATTATTCAGCTTGGCAGTTCTCAATTTAAAAAACAAATCCCCTCAAAAAGCTTTAACGAACTTGGATAATTGTCATGCTCTATCTTTGGAGAAAAAATTTGACCCACCTGAATTCTATATGGATTTGTATAATAATTATGCCATAGCCCATGCCTTAAATGGAGATTTTGATCAGGCAATAACTTTCCTTGATAAGGCAACTGCTTGTGCCATAGATATAGGTGATAAAATAGCTGAGCAAGAAATCTATCTTAACTTAGCTAAGATGCTGATGAATGTAAGACAGTTTGACAAGGCAGAAGCGTTGTTATTCCGGAGTCTAAAAAGCAGTAAAAAATATAAGCTTCACGAGCATATTCTTGTTGCTAAAGAAATCCTAGCTAAGCTGTATTTAAGTAAAAAAGACTATGCTAAAAGCTTCAACTTGATGCAAAAAATACATAGCGAATTACGCAAAGAAATAACTCAGCTAAAAGATGAATATAACAGAATTGAAGTTCAGAATTTTGATCTTAACAGCAATAATAAACCGCAAGAACAAGCAAATTCCACCCTCAATAAAGCCTTTGTTGGTATTAGTGAAGCTACTCGTAAAGTACTACACGATGCCATGTTAGTGGCTAAACAAGCCAATGTTAATGTCTTGATTCGCGGTGAATCAGGAACAGGTAAGGAAGTTGTAGCCAATCTAATCCACAAAAATAGCCTGAGAAAAGATTATCCTTTTGTCCCTATTAATGCTGCAGCTATTTCATCAAGTTTGATGGAAAGTGAGCTCTTTGGACACAAGAAGGGTTCCTACACAGGAGCAATATCAAACGAAAAGGGAATCTTTTTAAAAGCACATAAAGGGACTTTGTTCATTGATGAAATAACAGAAATTCCTATTGAGTTTCAGGCAAAACTACTACGAGTTCTAGAAAGTAAAAAAGTAATTCCTGTGGGATCTAGCAATGAAATAAGTTTTGATACCCGGATAATATCCTCTACCAATAGATCTATTAATGACATGGTTGCTAATGATTTATTTAGATTAGATCTCTTTTACCGCATCAATACTATCGAAATTATTCTCCCTCCGCTTAGAGACAGAAAGGAAGATATTCCAATATTAGTTGAGCACTTTGTTAAAATGTTTTGCAATGATTGCCGGTGGAATGAACCTAACATAGATTCAACATTTATTCAACACTTACAAGAATACAGTTTCCCCGGTAATATTAGAGAATTGAAAAATATTATCGAAAAGTTATTTATCTTAGGGAAAAGTAGTACATGGGATGCAAAGCTTCTTGACAAAATATGTAACTTAGAGATAAAATCTAATAAAAGTGAAAAGCATGAAGAGTCTAGTGAAAAAGACAGAATTACTCAAGCCTTAATTCGGTTTAAAGGTATTCGTAGAGATGCTGCAAGATTTTTAGATATGAGTAATAGCACAATGACAAGAAGAATTGGAAAATACAATTTAGAAGCTTTTACTCGCATCCATCAAGCAAAGAAAGTAACTAAGAAATAATAGCAAATATGTAAAATAAGAGTTAAACCCAAATAATGCATTCGGGTTAAAGTTTTCATCTTGGAGTTTTCATTTTCACTTGATTTCTGAAAACTTTATAAAATATCAATTCCCTTATACAAGTTATCTATTTGAGAACAAGACCTTTAAATACTACAATTAAATAGCTTATTATTGGCTTCTATTTTGCACTTATATAACTGTATTATAGCGAGTTTTAAGTTGTTTAAGCAAATACAGACTCATGATGAGAGCAAGTAGTTCTAAGTTATAAAACAAAAATATAATATAAAAAAAGGAGTATTTAATATGTCTCTAAAAACTTTTCTTATTTTCTTAACTTGTATGGTCTTCTTTGGTGTAAGTCTTAGTGGAAGTGAGCATTCTTTGCAATTCAGTCAAGATGGGCAGTATCTTGATTGTGAGAATTTAAGTTATTATAATCTCAATAATCTCACTAATAATCTAACAATTGAAGCCTGGATTTATCCTACAGACTTTAAAGATGATTATCATATGAATACAATAGCTTCAAAAGTTAATTGGACTGCTACAAATACTTATGGTTGGACTCTTCGTTATGGTTCATCAAGTAGAACTTTAAACCTACAAATAAGTGGAGGTGGTGCAGGAGAGGTTTATAAGAATACTTGGGTCAATTGTATTGCCGATAATGTATTAACCCTAAATACTTGGCAACATGTAGCTGCTACATATAATGGTTCTGAAATGAAATTATATATCAATGGTACTGAAGTTTCCTCAAATATTGAATGTTGGGATGGGGGAAATCAGATTACTTCATTCATTCCCCCAAGTATTGCAGTTACTACAGAAAAGAAACTAATAATTGGAGCCCTTGATAGAGTTAATGATTTGCGTAACATGACTGGTTCTATTGACCAAGTTCGTATCTGGAATGTAGCTCGGTCTCAATCTCAAATAGCTGATAATCTATACAATTCAGTAACTTCAGATAATCTCTTAGCTGAATTCCTCTTCAATACAGGTTCTGGAACAATACTCGTCAATAGTGCAAATAGTCAATATAATGCTACTTTAGTAAATGCATCATGGTCTGATAATGTCCCTTATTATTCAGTCAGTAGTGAAACTGATAAATCCCTGCAATTTAATCAAGAGGGTCAATATGTAGATTGCGGAAATACTAGTTATTATAATCTATCTAATAATCTTACCTTAGAAGCTTGGATTTATCCTACAGACTTTAAAAATAATTATTGGGAGAGTACTATCGTTTCTCGGACTAATATTGATCCCGCTGAAACTTATGGTTGGGGCTTTTGCTATGGTTCTGCAAAACAAACATTAAATTTTCATATATGTACTGTGGTTGGTAGTGAATATTGGGTCAATTGTACTGCCGATAATGTATTAACCCTGAATACTTGGCAACATGTAGCTGCTACATATAATGGTTCTGAAATGAAATTATATGTCAATGGTGCTGAAGTAGCTTCTTTTAATCATTCTTCAAGTATTCCTAATGCATCTAAGAAACTTAGAATCGGGGCAATTGATCATGATTCTTTTTATCGTAATATGCTGGGTTCTATTGACCAGGTTCGGATCTGGAATGTAGCCCGTTCTCAAACTGAAATAGCTGACAATCTATACAATTCAGTTACTTCTGATAACTTATTAGCAGATTTTCAATTTAACTCAAGTGACGGAAATTTAGCTATCAATAACGCAAATAGTAACTATAATAGTATCATTCAAAACGCACCAACCTGGTCAGATAATGTTCCTTATTATTCAGTAGATATTAATACTGGTAATATAAGTGGAGTGAACATTTCTATAGACACTGAAGATTATGGTAATGATCCTGGAACAATTAGCCTTGTAAATGGCTTCAGTGGCACTGTATCTGCTCAAAAGGATAACTATATATGGAGCTTAGCTAGTGGCTCAGATAGCAATATCTTAAGCAATTTAAACAGCAATAGAAATATATCTTTTGTGGGAACTTTTACTTTAGATGATCCAGTTAATACCGGCTTTACTTATAGTGGACAGGAGGATGTGCAACTTACTGCATCTGAAGGTAATATTGAAACATTAGGGGTTCCCTCACCAACAAATACTACTGAAAGTGATATTGTAATGGTCTTTACTGCTTCAACGACTAGTGATCTCAACATAGCAGTCCCTGCAGGCACTTGGTATGTCATAGCCTATTATAATGATGCTGAGAATGGTGGCTTAACATGGCATCAAGGTAATCCTTATCCTGCTACCGGTCCGACAAATGTAGTATTCTCTAATCTTCCTTTTGCCGGTAAAGGTGATGTTCCTGTAATTATCTCTCCCGAAGATAGCACTCTACCTGTTACTTTTGCTTCTTTTACCGGTTCTTACTCAGGTGATTACACAGTTTCCTTGGATTGGGTAACCCATAGTGAATCTGATTTAAATGGTTTTAATGTTCTAAGAGCCCAAGAAAATGACCTTGTTCTTGCCACCCAGGTGGGTTCAATGGTTGATGCGACTAATACATCTTTGACTCATAATTATAGCTTTGTGGATAATAATTTAAAAGAAAGTGGTAGCTACTATTATTGGTTAAAAATCATCGAATTTGGTGGAGATAATTATTATCATGGACCTATTACTATTGACATTGAAGATAATTTTGAAAATCCAGTAATAGATATACCACAGCAAACCAGACTTCATAATGCCTATCCTAACCCATTCAATCCATCAACAACAATTTCTTATACCCTTAAAGAAGCAGGTAATGTAAAGATTGAGGTTTTCGATATAAAAGGCAGAAAGATTTGGGATAAGTCTGTTACTCATGATCTCCCTGGTCTTCACAGTATTGTCTGGAATGGCTTGAATAATAAAGGTAAAGAAGTTGCCAGCGGTCTTTATTATTGCCGTTTATCAAGTGGAAATTATAGAGAAACTAACAAAATGGTGTTGTTGAAATAGTATCTTGCTTTGCAAGAATGAAAAATGAAAAGATAAAAATGAAATTCATAAAAGCCTCGTTAATGCGGGGCTTTTTGCTTATCGCCACTAAGACACAAAGGCACTAAGAAAATAGTACATCCTCTAAGTTACACTGATTACACAAAGAAGAAGAAGAGCTCTAACCCAAATAATGCAGTAGAATTTAGGGAAAAAGCGAATAGCACTATCTTCTTTTGCAAAAGTAAGCTACATAATTTTCAGGAATATATATATATTATATGCCTTTTATGGATGCACCCCCTGTGTCCCCCTCATAGAGGGGGATTTTGCTAAAAAAATCTGCACTCTTCCTCAAAGCTCTACTGGATCATTCGGGTTAAACCCGAATAATGCAGCCCTTTCTTTGGTCAGCATCATCGGGTTTAAATTTGTTAATTAATTATCAATTGATTTAACTATTCTGAAACCAAATGTATCTGAACCATCATAAAAACCATGTGGTTGTCTATGTGATATTCTAAGATTCGATTCAAATGTGTTATGACCTCCCCCTCTCAGAATTTTGTAAGTACCTGATGGAGGCCCTGTCGGATTAATTTGATCTTCTTCAGGGTAATCCCCATAATAATCCCAACACCACTCTCCAACATTTCCTGACATATCATAAAGACCCAACTGATTAGGTAATTTACCACCAACAGGTTTTGTTCCTAAAGGAGCAATATTGCTGTAATACCAGGCATAGTTAACTAATTGACTTTCATCATCAGTTCCTGAATAAATATTATAATTTGTTGGTGGAGTCCTATCTCCTCCTTTTGCTGCATACATCCATTCCATTTCAGTTGGTAATCTGTATCCATTTGCTTCGAAGTTACATAAAATATTAGCACCATCGTAAGACAATGGCCAATCATCAGGATCTGTCCCTTCATTATTATAATTATAACAAGGTGTTAATCCTTCCTGGAAAGAAAGGCGATTACAATATATTATTGCATTAAGCCAAAAAATATTATCGACAGGGTGATTATCATAATCAAAATCCCAAGGGTTTTCACTTGGATTTAGTCCCATTATAGATTCATAGTCAGACTGAGTTATTTCAAACTTGCTCATGAAAAACTCATCCACAGTAACATTAGAAGAGCCATTGTTAAAGCTTCCTCCTCCAACAGCAATAAAACCTTCCGGAGGTGGAATAACATCGATTTGGCATACAACCCAGGTAACATCTGAGGCATAAGAACCTGCTTTATAAGCACGAGCTTTAATGATCAAGGTTTCATTCAATAAGAAGGGCTCTGTGTACAACATTGAGGACAAGTTTGGAATAGATCCATCCAATGTAAAATAGATTTCTGCTCCTTCAGTTGGACAGGTTATTGTTAGATTTTTTTCTGTGTGATACAATCCACTACCCGGATTTATAATTGGGTCAGCAACAGTTGTAAGTGGGATTCTTCTAACTATTCTAAAGCCAATACTATAAGATAGATACTCCAATGGGTTTGGTGTACGATTATTGACATAGCAAGCTACAGAAACACTATTCCATCCACCTCCTCTAACCATTCTTAAATTTCCCGATGATGCACCAATGGGATCTGTTACAGGAGAAGTACTATAATCTCCAAAAATATCCCAACACATTTCAAGAACATTGCCATTCATATCGTATAAACCTAGTTGGTTAGGCATCTTACTTCCTACTTCCTTAGTCCCATGAGGATCATTATTATCTGAATACCAGGCATAATCAACTAATTGAGAATGGTCATTTGTTCCGGCGTAAATATTATATCCAGTAGCAGGAGTAAGTCTTCCTCCCTTTGCAGCATACATCCACTCCATTTCAGTAGGTAATCGATAACCATCTGAATTGAAATTACATTGGAAGTTCACATGATTATCATAAGTATTCCAATCTGATGGCCAATTTGCAGGATCAGTTCCATAAGAATTATAAATGTAACAAGGGTTTAGTCCTTCTTGAATTGATAGCAGATTGCAGTATTTCACAGCATCAAACCAGTTTACCTGTTCAACAGGCTTATTTTGTCCTGCAAAATAACTTGGATTTACTCCCACAACCGCTTCATACTCTCCCTGAGTAACTTCATATTTGCTCATAAAGAAATCACTTATTGTTACATTACTTGAGCCATTATGAAAAGTCCCATATTCAACAAAAGAATAACCATCAGGAGCAAAAACCGGAACAATTTCATAGTCTCTTGTTATGATACTTGATGGTTCACATCCTGTTTTATATGCAATTGCCTTAATTGTTGTCGATTCATAAATCATGATGGGCTCAATATATCTAGAAGAAGTGGCATCAGGATCACTTCCGTCCAGCGTGTAAAAAATCGACTCTCCTTCTCCTTGGCAATCAATGCTAACATATAATACAGAACGGTAAGACCCACTTTGTGGGATGATATCTGGGTTTGGCAAATTAAGAGTTAAATAACTTCGCACAATTCTAAATCCAATGAAATTGTCAAGATAGGTTAAAGTATTTGGTGTTCTATATACAACCTGACAATTAAAGCTATCATTATAATATGAACCTCCTCTGATAGATCTGAGGTTACCGGAAGAAGGTCCTGTAGGATTTGTTACCGGCAAAGTACTATAATCACCAAAAATATCCCAGCACATCTCATAAACATTTCCTGACATATCATATAATCCTAGTTGATTAGGAAGTTTTGTTCCAACTTCCTTAGTCCCATTTGGATCATTATTAGATGAGAACCAAGCATAATTGGTTAATTCAGAACCATTATTGGTTCCGGAATAAGTATCATATCCTGTAGCTAGTGTAAGGTTACCTCCTTTGGCAGCATACATCCACTCCATTTCTGTTGGTAATCTATAACCTTCTAAACTGAAATCACAGTTGATATGTATATGATTCTCATAACTATTCCAATTTCCTGGCCAATTTGTGGGATCTGTACCATAAGAAGCGAAACTATAGCAAGGACTCAATCCTTCTTGAATTGATCGCAAGTTACAATATTTAACAGCATCGAACCAATTTACATTTTCAACAGGTTTATTCAGTCCTGAATAAAAACTTGGATTTTCTCCTATAATGGCTTGATACTCTGATTGAGTAACTTCATACTTGCTTATTAAGAAGTCATTTAAAGTAACGTTACTTGAACCATTATGAAAAGTCCCATTCTCAACCAGAACAAATTTTGTACTATCAGCCCAATTTGGATCAAAGACTGCTGTTATTTTGAAAAAAGCAGTACTTAAATTGTTAAATTCATTCGGGAGACTATAATAGTTGTGTTTTGTTTTATCAACAAACTCATAGTTTTCTTCTGTTAAGGATTCTGTTTTATAGATGTTATAATAATCAGCTTCAAGAGGAGCTCCCCAAATATCTGAAGATACATGTTCCCAAGTTAACTGTAGCTGTCCGTTATTTTCGACAATATTAATATTTTGTGGTGCTATAAGATTTCTACCATCTGTGCTTGATTTTGATTTACTAGTAAAAATTGTTGAATTATAAGAATGATTAACTCTAATCTCACTTGAGTAGCTTGCAAAGAATAGTGTAGTTAATAAAAACAAGAAAAGCTTTTTCATACGTTTCTCCCATGTACTTATTATTGTTTATATTAATTTATTATAAGATATTCGTCAAGCTTTTTTTAATATTTTTAAGTTGTCAATAATAGATTAATAAAAAAACATTTGACTATTTTTGAAAATATTTGAAATTCGTTTAATATGGAAAAAAACAAAAAAAATGATAAATTTATAATCGCCATAGATGGTCCTGCATCATCAGGTAAGAGTACTACTGCCAAAGAATTAGCTAAGAGATTAGAGTATGTCTATTTAGATACCGGGGCAATGTATCGAGCTTGTGGATTAGAGGCATATCGTCAGAAAATATCTTTAGATGATATTCCTAAATTAACTAAAATGATGCAAAATATTAAGGTAGAAATCAAGTATTCTTTACCAAATAATATCGTCTTACTTAATGGTGAAGATGTTTCTTTAGCTATTCGGGAACCTCATATAGGAAAATTAGCTTCTGATATCTCAGCTATAGGTCTTGTTCGAGCCGGAATGACAGATTTACAACGAAAATTAGGTGAAAACAAAGGGATCGTAATGGATGGAAGGGATATTGGAACAGTAGTATTTCCTAATGCTGAGTATAAATTCTTCATGGTAGCTGATTTAGATGAACGTGCCCATAGAAGATTTCTAGAAGAGCAGGAAAAAGGCTCAACCAAGACTTTTGCTGAAGTTAAGGATGAATTAGCCCAACGTGATTACAATGATTCTCATCGTGATATAGCACCTCTAAAACAGGCTGAAGATGCTATTTTAATAGACTCAACACACCTAACAATTTCTGAACAAGTTGAGAAGATTATTGAGCTGATTGGGAAGAGAAAATGAAGACATATTATAAAATTGTTTCTCGCTCAGTTAAAGTTATATTCAAGTATATCTTCGGTTTAAAAGTGATAGGTGCAGAAAATTATCAGGATATCTTCTCTCAGCGTTGTATCATTGCTTCAAATCATCTATCAAACTTAGACCCTCCCCTCATCGGCAGTGCTATGCCAATATCTATCCACTTCTTAGCTAAAGAAGAATTATTTAAGTTTAAACCCTTTGGTTGGTTAATCTCAAAATTCAATGCCACTCCTGTTAAAAGAGGGGTAGTCGATAAACGAGCTCTTACAACTATTAACGATATTTTAAGCAATGAAGAGACAATCGTTATTTTTCCTGAAGGTTCCAGAAAGTCTTTTTCAGCAAAACCGGGAATCGGGATGTTAGCAATTAATACCCAGTCCAGCATCTTACCTCTTTATTTGGAAAATAGCAATCATTTATTACAATGTTTATTTAGAATAAAAAGACTCAAGATGCACATTGGAAAGCCAATCCAACCTAGCTTTTATGAAGATATGGAAGCTAATAAAGAGAATTATCGCCTACTTTCAAAAAATATTTTAGACATCATAAATGGGTTAAAAAATGGAAGTTAGATTAGCAAAGAATTCCGGTTTCTGCTTTGGAGTAAAAAGAGCTATAAAAATTGCTCAAGACGAAGCCTATCGAAGAAAAGAGAAATTAGTAACGATTGGTCCTATTATTCATAACCCTCAAGTTGTTCAAAGATTAGAAAAAATAGATGTCTTTTCAGTTAACGATCTGGCTGAGATAAAAAACACTCCGGCTATTATCAGATCACATGGAATTTCTAAAGAAGCCAAATTAGAATTAAAAAAAAAGTTAATTGATGTCATTGACGCTACCTGTCCCTATGTAAGTAAGCTACAATCTATGGGAGAAAAATTATCAAAAGAAGGATATTATATAGTAGTACTTGGAAATAAGGAACATCCTGAAGTTTTAGCTCTCATATCTTATTTGTCAGGAAAATATTTAGTTGTTGAAGGACCAGAAGAAATCATTGATTTAAAGGCAAAAAAGGTTGCTTTAATCTCGCAAACTACTCAAACTTATGAGGTTTTTGAAAAAATAGTAAAAAAATTACTTGACACAACTTTTGAGTTGCACATAGTTAATACTATTTGTAGTGCTACGACTATCAGACAGGATTCTACTAGGCTTTTAGCAATGGATAGTAACCTGATGATAATCATTGGTGGGAAGATGAGTTCTAACACAAAAATGTTGGCAAAAATATCTCAAGAATATGCCGAAACTCATCATATTGAAACTGCTAAAGAGCTTGATAATGCGTGGTTCACTAATAAAAATAGAATTGGAATCAGTGCCGGAGCATCAACTCCGGATGATTTAATTATAGATGTTTATAATAAAATTATTAATATAAGCGGGAGTCAGTTAGTAGTTAATTCTATTAGCGAAATTCCTGTGTTTAAGGAGGAAACCCGATGAGTTCTACCGAAAAAGAAGTCAAAACTCAGGTCCCTGCAGAAACTGCAGTAGAAAACAGTGCTGAAGAAAAGCACGAAATGTCGAAAGCGAATGAAATTAGCAATGAAGATATGCTAAAGATGTATGATGATTCATTCTCTAATTACGAATCAGGTCAGATAGTTACCGGAACAGTAGTTAGTGTAAATGATCGTGAAATCTTAGTTGATATCGGCTACAAATCAGAAGGGTCTATCCCAATAGGTGAATTTACCTATTCAGGCTCACCGGAAGTTGGAACCGATATTAAAGTCTATATTGTTAGGGTTGAGGATGGAGAAGGAAAAGTAAAACTTTCCAAGAAACAAGCAGATTTCCAAGAGAATATTCAAAAACTTCAAGCTTCCTTCGAAAAAGAAGAAGTGATTGAAGGAATCTTCAGACGTCGTGTTAAAGGCGGAATGATAGTTGAAGTATTCGGATTAGAAGCCTTCTTACCAGGCTCACAGATAGCACTTAAACCTATTCCAAACTTAGATCAATTTATTGGTAAAACAGCAAATGTTAAGATTATTAAGTTGGACGGAGACAGAAAGAACATCATCGTATCTCGCAAAGATGTTTTAGAAGAAGAAGTTTCCGAGAAAAGAGAAAAGCTACGTGAAATAATTGAAGTTGGTGCAGAACTCGAAGGTGAAGTTAAAAATATTACCAGCTACGGAGCTTTCATTGATCTAGGTGGAATCGACGGATTACTTCATATTACAGATATGTCTTGGGGCAAAATTAATCACCCTTCAGATATCCTTAATATTGGAGATAAACTAAAAGTTAAAGTTACTGCTTACGAACCTGAAAATGAGAAAGTATCATTAGGTTTAAAACAATTAGTTCCTCAACCATGGGAAAATATTGAAAGTAAATATGAAGAAGGAACAAGGGCAAAGGGTAAAGTTGTTAACTTAACTCCTTACGGCGCTTTTGTAGAATTAGAGCCGGGTGTTGAAGGTCTTATTCATATTACAGAGATGTCATGGACCAAGAAAATTACTCACCCAAATCAAATTCTCAAATTAGATGAAACAGTTGAGGCGATTATCCTCTCTGTTGATAAAGAGAGAAAAAGAATTGCTTTAGGTCTAAAACAAATGGAACCTAACCCTTGGGTTGCTATCGATATGAAATACCCGGAAGGTACTATTCTTAAGAGAAAGATTAAGAGTTTAACTGATTTTGGTGTTTTCGTTGAAGTAGAAGACGGAATCGATGGATTAGTTCACGTTTCAGATATTTCTTGGACAAAGAGAATCTATCATCCAAAAGATCTTTATAAGAAAAATCAAGAAATCGAAGCTGTAGTTCTTTCAATAGATAAATCTCTTCACAGAGTAGCACTTGGGATTAAACAACTTCACGTTGACCCTTGGCAATCACTTAACGAAAAACTACCTCTTAATACTGAAATTATTGGAAAAATATCAAAACTTATCCCTAAAGGAATCTTAGTTGATATCGAATCTGATGATGATGTTGTGGAAGGTTTTGTACCTGTTTCTCATCTTGCTATCCCTAAATTAGATACTCCTGATGAGTATTTTGTCGTGGGTGAAGAAATTCCATTAAAAGTTATTGAACTCGATATGGATAACAGAAGATTAATTCTCTCTGTCAAAGCTTTCTTCTTCTCTAGAGAACAAGACACTTTGAATACTTATGTTGATTTCCACAAGACTCAACACGAAGAGATAATGAAAAAGAAAGAAGCAAAAAAAGCCAAAGCTGAAGCAAAAAAAGAAGCTAAAAAGGACAAAATCGAAGCTCCAGTCACTGAAGAAACTATTGAAAAAATAGTTGAAGAGACTCCTGAAGCTCCTATGGCTGAAACTGTTGTTGAAGATATAGTTGAAGAAGTAGTCGAAGAGACTCCTCAAGCTCCTATAGCTGAAACTGTAGTTGAAGAAACCCTTGAAGCTCCTCTTGCTGAAACTGTAGTTGAAGAAGTTGTCGAAGAGACTCCTGAAGTAAAGGAAGAAGAAGAAACAGACTCTACTGAAGTAGAAGAAGAAGATTCTAAAAAATAACATTAATTAATGTATTGCAATAGATTACAGGAAGACCTTTTGGGTCTTCCTTTTTCTATTATGTTGATTTTTTTCCACAGATTAGATATTTCATAATATTAATCCTATAATATTTCTGTAAAAAACTTCGATTTTGCTAAATTTTATTTTAGGATACTTATAAAATTTACACCGCATTAGTCCAAATTATTTCTAATACTATTCATTTGAACCCTTCCCACCCTACAATCTTATTATTTTTTTATCTTTTTCTTGACAACTAAATAATTAATATCAAAATTAGGATAATCAAATTTTAGTCAAAGGAGTGTAAATATGAGACAAAAGGTAATTATTATGGGTGCTGCTGGAAGAGATTTCCACAACTTTAATACTTTCTTCAGAGACAATGAACAGTATGATGTAGTAGCGATTACAGCTACTCAAATTCCAGGTATTGATGACAAAAAATATCCTGCGGCATTAGCTGGTTCACTTTATCCAGAAGGAATCCCCATTCTACCGGAGTCAAAGCTTCCGAGCTTAATTAAAGAACACAATATTGACTTAGTAGTTTTAGCTTATAGCGACCTTCCTCATGAAAGAGTAATGCATAGTGCTGCCTTAGTTAATGCAGCCGGAGCTGATTTTATGTTGATGGGACAAAAAAATACCGCTATCAAAACCACCAAGCCATTAGTAACTATATGTGCTGCTCGTACAGGTTGTGGAAAATCACAAACAACCAGAGCCGTTGTTAGGTATTTTAAAGAAAAAGGTCTTAAGGTTGTTTCAATCAGACATCCTATGCCTTATGGCGACCTTGTTAAACAAAAAGTGCAACGCTATGAAACCTTAGATGATTTAGTAAAGCACGAATGTACAATTGAAGAGATGGAAGAGTATGAACCACACATTGCTATGGGTAGCATTATCTATTCAGGTGTTGACTACGAGGCAATTGTGAGGGAAGCAGAAAAAGAAGCTGATGTCATCCTTTGGGATGGTGGAAATAATGATACACCTTTCTACACTTCAGATAATAAAGAGTTAAAGATTGTTGTGGTTGACCCACATAGACCAGGTCATGAAATTACTTACTATCCTGGAGAAACAAACGTAAGACTAGCCGATGTAATTATTATCAACAAGATTGATTCAGCTGATGCTGACGATGTTTATGAAGTTAGAGAAAATTGCCGTTCGGTAAACCCAACTGCCAGAATAATCGAAGCTGCATCTCCTGTATTTGTCGATGATCCATCAATTATTGCAGGTAAAAAAGTTCTTGTGGTTGAAGATGGACCAACTCTTACCCACGGTGAAATGACTTATGGTGCAGGTATGGTTGCTGCTGAAAAATGCGGGGTCGCTGATATGATAGATCCACGTCCTTGGGCTGTGGGTGAAATAGCAGACACTTTTGCTAAATATCCGGACATTGGAATCCTACTTCCTGCCATGGGTTATGGAGACCAACAGATTAAAGATTTGGAAGAGACAATCAATGCTGTTGAATGTGATGCTGTTGTAATTGGAACTCCAATTGATTTAAGCAGAATAGTTAACATCAAAAAACCACACGTACGAGTAACTTACGAACTTCAAGAAATTGGAAAACCAACTCTTAAAGAAATTTTAGAAGAAAATGGTTTCTAAATATTGACAAAAAGAACTAGATAATAAAAAGTGAACATAGGAGACTTGCCTCAGTAAGTCTCCTTGTTTTTTCTTAATAAAAAAATATAATGTGGAGGAATAAATGGCAAAAAAAGCAGTATTAGCTTTAGGCGGGAATGCAATAATTCAAGCCGGACAAAAAGGTACGATTACCGAACAGTTCAAAAATACACGTGATAGTTTAGGTGGAGTTGTTGAGTTGATAAGACAAGGTTATCAATTAGCAATATCTCATGGTAATGGACCTCAAGTAGGCAACATGCTTATCCAGCATAATGCAGGAATTCAAAAAGGGGTAGCTCCTCTTCCATTAGGTGTTTTAGTAGCTGCTACTGAAGGAACTATGGGCTATATGATTGAGCAGAGTTTGCAAAACAAGCTCATCAAGGAAGGGATAACCAACAAAGTTATCACTATCAACTCTCAAGTTGTTGTTTCTGAAGATGACCCAAGTATGCAGAATCCTTCTAAACCTGTTGGACCTTTCTATACTGAAGAAGAAGCAAAAGCCTTACAATCTGAATTTGGTTGGCATATTACTGAGGATGCAGGTCGTGGCTGGCGTCAAGTTGTAGCTTCTCCAAAACCTATTGATATTATCCCGGCAGATACTATTAAGCAATTAGTTGAAGATAATCAAATCGTAATTGCTTGTGGTGGTGGTGGAATCCCTGTAGTTAGAGAAGAAGATGGCACTTTAGATGGTATTGATGCAGTAATTGATAAAGATTTTGCTTCAGCTCTTTTAGCTGAAAAAATCGGAGCTGAATTCTTAGTTATTTTAACAGGTGTTGATAAAGTTGCTATAAATTTTGGCAAACCTGATCAAAAAGAACTTGATACTCTCACTATGGAAGAAGCTCAGAAATATTATGATGAAGGTCAATTCCCTAAGGGAAGCATGGGGCCTAAAATCTTAGCAGCAATTAGTTTTATTAAGAATGGTGGAAATAAAGTCATCATTACTTCTATTGAAAGAATAGTAGATGCTTTCGCAGGAAAGACTGGTACTATTATTCAAGGTTAAAAGATATTTATCAAGAGGGAAGAAAACTTCCCTCTTATTTTATTCATAAACTTCTCTAAGGACTACTTAGTTTAATAAACGAAACTTAATATAAAAATACTTGCCAAAATATTGATATTACAGTATATTTGTACTTAGAGATAATAATCGATTTGGAGGAATTATGAAACGATTAATTAGTGTGATTTCAATATTAACTATTGTAGTCTCCTTATTCTCCTGGCAGTTAGATAGACAAGCACAGTTCCCAGTGAACTTATTCTCTATCGACCGTGCCGGAAACAATGTTGTGATTGGTGGAGGAAGTGGTGGTGTAGGACATTCCACAGATAACGGTGAAACTTTTAGTTTTGTCATGACTCCAACCTTTAATGCTTCATCTGGTGTTTATAATGATGCTAATGATGTATCCTTTGCAGATGAAAATCATGTAGCCATAGCTTCAGAAGATGGGATGATCCTTCTTTCTGATGATGGTGGTGCAACTTGGACTCAAGCTCCAGGTGTTGAAGCTCTCTTTGGTACTGATGATGCTGAAGGTATCGTTTACCACGCAGATGGCAAAATATGGGTCTCTGGGGCTAATGGAAAAATTGCATATTCAGCAGACCACGGTCAAACTTGGGTTCTTCAAAACACCCCAGGTACTGATACTTTATATAAAATGTCAATGAATAGCTCAGGAACAGGATTCGTCGCTTGTAATAACGGATCACCTGATTTGGCGAAACTATACAAAACAACTAATTTCGGTCAGGCATGGGAAGTAATTGCCATTGGTACTCCTGATGAAGCAACAAATTTTGCTGTCGAACAATATGGCAATCTTGTGGTTGTAGCAGGTGATGATGGTACTATTAGTTATAGCAATGATAATGGTGTAAACTGGAATCATCATACCGGATTAAATAGTTCACGTATGACCGGTATTACAATGAACGGAGCTGAAGGCTATGCCGTAGGCTGGAACGGAGTTGTAGTAAAAACTACTGACTCTTGGCAAACTGTTCAAGTAATCGAAAACGACTGGAATTACTATTCTCAAGATATTATCTATGATGCTAATGGCCAGGCTATGCTGGCTGGTTGGTATGGTACCGTTGCAAAATCTTCTGATGGTACAACTTGGGTAGAAAAGACCGTTAGCTCAGTTGATAACTACAGCATCTCACTCATTGATGAAAACAACTGGTATCTTATTGGTGATAAAGGAACTATCTTTAAAACTACCAATGGAGGCTCAACTTATGATAAGATCTTTGTAGAACCATATAACAACATCGATATAAATGTTTTACAGACATCTCATTTCTTTAACATAAATGAAGGTCTTATTACCGGAAAAACCTCAGGGGTAGTTTATAAAACTACAAATGGTGGTGATTCTTGGACAGGTTATCAAATCCCTGGAGTGTCAGCTACTAAAACAATGTATGCTTTTGAATTTCTTAATGACCAAATTGGTTGGACTTTTGGCTTTGCCTCTGTAGCTGCCAAAACAACTGATGGTGGTGATTCTTGGACTCCCCTCTCTTTGACTGGCATAACAGCTAATGATAACATCTATTGTGCTCATGCCTTCGATGAAAATAATATCGTATTAGGTGCCAAGAATGGAGTAATCTATAGAACTAACAATGGTCTTAGTTTTACTTCTATAACAATTGGCTCTACTAATATTAATGACATATATTTCCAAGATGCTAATCACGGCCTTGCTGTGAATACTGCAGGAGATATCTATTATACAACTAACGGTGGTTTAACAGCAGGTGATTGGATGCTAGCATCTGAATCTGCAGGAGATGATCTCTATACTATTCACGAAGCTGATAATGGAACTTTAGTTGTTGGTGGATATAGTTCAGATGCTTCTAACTTAGGAACTACCTGGGCTATGATGCAATCAGAAGATAATGGTGCAACTTGGACAGAGATTGATCTTCCTGAGACTCAATTCAATCCTGTGAGAATCATGGATGTTACCGGATGGGGTAACAATATTATCGCAGTTGGAAAAAATCAAGTTGTTTATTCAGGAACCGTTGATGGAGACACTCCTCCCCCACCTGAATTTGCCGAAGACTTATTCTTTTCAGAATATATCGAAGGTTCATCAAATAATAAAGCTTTAGAAATCTTTAATGGAACAGGTCAAGCTGTTGATTTAACTCCTTATGTAGTTAAATTAGGCTCTAATGGTAATGATTGGGGAAATGAAGTTGATTTACAAGGTATTTTAGCTCATAATGATGTTTTCATTATTGCAAATGATGCTGCAGTTCCTGCTATCTTAGACATCTCAGATGTTACCAGCAATGTTACTTGGTATAATGGTAATGATGCAGTTGGACTCTTCTTAAATGGTGTTCTGATTGATATCATCGGCGTGTATCAAGAGAATCCTGGTACAGCATGGGAAGTTGCTGGTGTTGCCAATGCAACCCTTAACCATACATTGGTTAGAAAACCTGATGTTGTAGAAGGTACTACAGATTGGGCTGCTTCAGCAGGGACAGATGCAGCAAACTCACAGTGGCTAGTTTATGATATCGATGAATTTAGTTATATTGGCTATCATGACTTTGCAGGCGGTGCAGGTAATAATGTAGCAATGCCTACTTTTAATCCGGCTCCGGGCACTTATGATGATCCAGTCAATGTTATTCTTACATCTGAAACCCCTGGGGCATCAATCTATTATACCCTTGATGGTTCAGATCCAACAGATAGTTCAACGATGTACACAGTCCCTATCAATGTAGCTCAATCTACTACAATTAAAGCTATAGCTTATGCTGATGGTCTAGACCCATCATTCATAGCTACCGGAAACTATACAATTCTGACTGTTCAAAATGTAACTACTCTTGCTCAGCTTAGAGCAGGAAGCACTGATGGTTCAATCTATAATTTAACCTCTGAAGCTATTGTTACTTTCACCCAAACATTCAGAAACCAAAAATATATCCAAGATGCTACTGCAGGAATCTTGATTGATGATAATAATAATGTTATAGCAACTCAAGTAAACGTCGGAGACGGAATCACCGGAGTCCAAGGAACACTTGGAGTTTATGGTGGAATGCTTCAGTTTACACCTGTTCAAGATATTGCTTCAGTTTCATCTACAGGTAACAACCCAGCTCCTGTCGCAGTTACTATCTCTGATTTAACTTCAAACTTCGAGTCTTATGAAGCTAGATTGGTAGTTCTTAATAATGTTCAATTTACGACTACAGGTACTTTTGCTGTTGGCACTGTTTATGCTGTTAGTGATGGAACAAACACTTATAACTTCAGAACTACATTCTACGATGCAGATTATATAGGCACAGCAATTCCTGCCGGTCAGGGTTCAATTATAGCAATTCCTAACTCAAGAACTGATGGTGAATCTATTACTTCACGCCTAGTATCGGACTTTAATTTCGGTCCTATCACTAATCCTGCTCCTACAAACCTAACTTATGCAGTTAATGATGATGCAGTTACCCTTACATGGCTAGCTCCAACTGATGCCACTAACTTAACAGGTTATAAAGTATATAAAGATGATGCTTTCTTAGCTGATGTTACTGCTAATATATTAACCTACACAGATGAAGATTTAGCTGATGGTGATTATACTTACTACGTTACAGCTATTTATGGAGCTGAAGAATCTTTAGCTTCAAACTCTGTTATGGTTCATATTGGTGAAATTAATGGTGAAGCAGAAGAATTATTCATCTCTGAATATATCGAAGGTTCTTCCAATAATAAAGCAATTGAAATCTTCAATGGCACAGGTGCCCCAGTTGACCTCACTCCTTACGTTGTTAAATCTGCGTCTAACGGTGGTGATTGGAATAATGAACTCAACTTAGAAGGAACTTTAGCTAACGGTGATGTTTTTGTGATTGCTAATGCTCAAGCAGTTCCTGCGATTCTTAACGTTTCTGATGCTACTAGTGCTGTTACTTACTTTAATGGTAACGATGCTATTGGTTTATTCCTTAATGATGTTATGATTGATGCTATTGGTGTCTATCAAACTGATCCAGGTACCGGCTGGAACGTTGCCGGAGTTGAAAATGCTACTTTGAATCATACTCTTGTTAGAAAACCAACTGTTGTTGTTGGAAATCTTGATTGGGCTGCATCTGCAGGAACTAATGCAGATGATTCTGAATGGATTGTTTATGATATCGATGAACTTTCTTTCATCGGTGCACATGATTTCACTGGTGGAACTCCAGGTAATAATGTAGCAACTCCTGTATTTAATCCTGCGTCTGGTACTTATGATACACCTATCAGTGTAACCATGACCTCTGAAACCCAAGGTGCAACTATCTATTATACTTTAGATGGTACTGAACCTACAGATGCTTCCACAGAATATACCGGAGCTATTGCTATAAATCAAACAACCACCGTTAAAGCAAGAGCTTATGCTGATGGTATGGACCCTTCTTACATAGCTACTGCAAATTATACAATCATTACTGTTGTTGAAGTATCCTCTGTTAGTGATTTGAGAGCTGGTGCAACTGATGGTACTATCTATAACCTAACTTCTGAAGTGATTGTTACATTTGCTCAAAGCTTCAGAAATCAAAAATATATCCAAGATGCCACCGCAGGTATCTTAATTGATGATATGAACAATGTTATCGTTACTGCTTACAATGCAGGTGATGCTGTTTCTGGCTTACAAGGAACACTTTCGGTTTATGGCAATATGCTCCAGTTTGTACCTACTCAAGCCGGTCCTGCTGCATCTTCTACCGGTAATGTTGTGAATCCTGTAATTGTTACTATTAATGATTTAATGACAGATTTCGACACTTATGAATCAAGAGTTATCAAGTTAAACAATGTTATGTTTGCTGATGGTGGTGCTTTTGCCAATGGCTCAACTTACGGCGTTACTGACGGAACATATAACTTCAACTTCAGAACTACTTTCTATGATGTTGATTATATCGGTTCTGATATTCCTATTGAAACAGGTCATATAATCGCAATTCCGAATGCTAGAACTGATGGTAACTATATTACTTCCAGAAATAACGCAGACCTTCTCTTTGACGGTGTTAACCCTCCTGAAAACTTAACTGCTGTAGTGGTTGAGGGTGGTGTAATGCTTAACTGGGATACTGTTGTAGCTAATCTTCTCAGTAAAACTTATACTAACGAACTAGGCCAAACAATCACTGTTGATGCTGACCCTAGAGTTGTCGAATTAAGAACTCCTGATAGTTGGAAGGTATATCGTAACGAAGTAATGATTGCTGAAGTTGATGATATCCAATACTTAGATCCTGTTACTGCTGATGGTATTTATACCTATTATGTAACTGCTATGTATGGTGAAGTTGAATCAGGTCCATCTAATACTGCTTCTGTAACTATTGGCGATCCTGGTGCTATCATTATCAATGATGGATTTGAGACATATCCTGATTTCGCTTTAGAATTTGGCCCTTGGACAGTCGTAGATAGCGATTTATCGGGGACTTATTCAATCACAAATACTACTTGGGAAAATGCTGAAGCTCCTCAAGCTTATATTGTATTCAATCCTTCCATGACCACTCCTCCACTCACTGATGAGGCTTATGGCGCTTATGAAGGTGATAAATATGTTGTCGCTTTTGCTTCGGTTACTCCGACAAATAACGACTGGATGATAACCCCGGCATTTACTATTGATGAAGAAGCTCATGTATCATTCACTGCTAAATCAATTACTGATCAATACGGCTTAGAAAGATTCAATGTCTTAGTTTCCACCGGTTCAGTCAACCCTGATGACTTCACACTTATCTCTGGTGATGACTATATTCAAGCTCCAACAACATGGACTGATTATAGCTTCAGCTTAGATGATTATGCAGGTCAAACCATCAGAGTCGCTATCCAATGTGTATCTGATGATGCCTTCATGTTCATGGTAGATAACTTCAAAGTTATTGCTCCAAATGGAATTGGTAACAGCAATGATGTTAACTTCGTTACTACTGAACTAGTCGGCAACTACCCTAACCCATTCAATCCAGAAACAACTATCTCTTATAACTTAAGAGAAGCTGGTCAAGTTACCCTTGATATCTTTAACATTAAAGGTCAAAAAGTGAAGACTCTTGTTAATGACCATCAAGCTAAAGGAAACCATAATGTTGTTTGGAATGGTAGAGATAACGATAATAGAAGTGTTGCCTCAGGTGTTTACTTCTACAAAATGAGAAGTGGAAAATACTCCTCAACTAAGAAAATGATTCTTATGAAATAGTCTCTTGCTTGGCAAGAATGAAAAATAACAAAAGCCTCGCTGATGCGAGGCTTTTTATTTTCACCACAAAGTCACAAAGCCACAAAGAAGAAGAAGATTTAGCCACCGAAAACACAGAATACACTGAGAAGATGAAGAAGAGAAGCCACCGAAAACACTGAAAGCACCGAAAAGAAAGAAGAAGAAGAAGAAGAGAAGCCACCGAATACACTGAAAGCACCGAAAAGAAGAAGAAGAAGATTTAGCCACCGAATACACTGAAAGCACCGAAAAGAAAGAAGAAGAATTTATTCACTAAACACAAAGGCACAAAGAGCACAAAGAACACAAAAAAGGCGGCTCTCTCTCAAGTAATGTGGGTCTTAGAAAAAAAGTAATAGAAGTATCTTTAAACCCGAATGATGTAGTAGAATTTTAGGGAAGAGTGCAGATTCTTCCAGCAAAATAAGTTACAGAATTTGAAGGCATATAATATATATATTCGGGAGAATTATGGAAGTTACTTTTGCAAGAGAATATAGTGCTATTCTCAAAGATCTACTGCATTATTTGGGTTCAAGAACATGCTTGCCCAATATATTTCTATAAAGAGACAAATTCAGCATTTCGAAACAAAACATCATCTAAATCTTTTTCTTCTATTTCTGGAGCCATAATTAGTTTATAGATTTTATTATATTTTTTTGTCAAATTAAGATTTATGCTTTTTACATTTAGTTCAGAAAGTACTTTTTCGAGATTAATTTCCCTTTGCCATTTAGCTTCTCCTATCAGTAAACAAGTTCCATCGGTTGATTCAGAGATAATATCAATTTCATTACCAGCCTGGTTTTTTACCTGATTCCACCATCGCTGAGCTGGCAAAAATGTGATATTATCTATTTGCAACTTAGTTACAGCTTGCCTACACAACTCTTCCCATGTTTCAGAAACATATATTTTCCACTTACCTTGAATTTCTTCTTCTACACTTTTTATTCTAGAACTGTTTAGTTTCGATTGATTTGGAACAACAAAGGTGAAATAAAACCTTGATAAAGGGTCGTTAATTTTGTAAAGAGTCTTTTTGTTATTAATTGACTTCTCACCCCAACAAATGTCTTTTTTTAAATAACCTGTCTCTATCATATTATTTAGAGGACGATATAGATTTGTTGCAGGTTTATTAAGTCTTGAAGCAATCTCAGATAATTTATTAGCACCCTGTCCGATTAAAGAGGCTATGCTGATAGGCTGTACTGCATTTTTTAAGTCATCCATAAATAACCTGAGTGGTTCTTCATGTAATATCCCATAAGGATCCAAGATTAGCTCTCTGATAGCATCTTGTAGATTAGCATACTCTGTACGTAACTCCCAATTCCTGGGTATTCCTCCCCATACAGAGTATTCCTCAACTGCCTTGACAGCATCAAGATTTATAGCTTTCCTTAACCATTTAACGGTCATTGGTTTTAGATTGATAATTCTGTGAGCTCTTCCAAACAGAGGGGCAGACTTATCTAGAACCAATCCCTGCATCATTTGCTGCGAACTCCCACATAAAACAATATTAAAATTTGAATTTTGTTTTAAATCTATAATCTTCTGAATAACACTCGGTAACTCGGGTGAACTCTCAACCAAATATGGAAATTCGTCGATAATTATAGTAATTTTATCTCTAAGCTGTTGGTTGATAAACTCAAAAAAAGTATTCCAGTCAGGATAATCTATCTTATCAAAACCTCTAAGATAACCTGTTAGTTGCTTAGCAAAGAATCTTCTTTGAACAGAAGACTCATTTATATCAGCTAAATAATATACTGTTTTATCTCCTAAGATCTCATTTAATAGAGCACTCTTACCTATTCTTCTTCTTCCATACAAAACTATGAATCTACTTGATTCTTTCCCAATTTCATTCTTTAGTATTTCCTTCTCTATTTCACGATTTAAAAATTTCATCATAACTCCTTCATATAAGAGATATTACTAATAAGACAGAGACATTATGCTTGTCAAGCATAATGTTTGATAAGCATAATATTATAAATTTGCTTCCAAAGAAAAAACCCGCATCACTACGGGTCTTCTTGATAATTTTTTTATAAGCCACTTATTTTAGTAAAAGCACTTTTTTCAGGTCTCTCACACCTTCAGATTCTAAGACCATGTAATAGACACCTGAGCTGACTCTATGACCGGACCTATCTTCTCCATTCCATTTAACATTAGTAGTAATATCGGATTGAGAGTTAGATTTAATCTTTTTAACTAATTGCCCTTTTAGGTTATAGATTTTGATAGTTTGGTTATTAGTTTTTGTTTTAAAAACAATGTTTAAGCTATCATTAAAGGGATTTGGATAAGCAGAAGTAATACCATAAAGAGGAGCAACTTCGTTATTGTCATTGGAGACTACAATATTGATTGAGTAGTTAGGAGTTACAGTTATCAAGCCTGTACTATCAATAGCTTCGATGCGATAGCTGATATTGTTATCACCTGTAGCATCATAGGCAATATCCCATTCTATACTGAAGAAATCATCACTTACATTATTGAAAGGCCTAGTCCTTTGCATCCCATTAACATCATACCAGAGATTTACCACAGCTAGGTCATCATTTGGATCTGTTACGTTACATGTTAACTCTAATGGAAGTTGGTTAGATTGAATAGATAGAACTGGAGAAAATTCTATTTCTGGTGGTAACATATTAGGGTTTTCAGCAGTATAGATAAATTCAAATGGATCTGCAGCCCCTATATATGGATAATCTTCAGATCTACCTGATTCATCAGCTGAGTGTAAATAGTATTGAATTGCCTGATTTGTTGCAAAAGGTCCAATTTCAGTAGCCCAAGTATCATCACCCTGATATTCTAAAGATGAATATTGCCAGTTTGAAGCATTAACAGCTTTATAATAGACGATAGTTGAATCTGCATATATCTCTTCCCCACTGAGAGCAGTTATTGTTGCTTGGATGGTAACTAACTCATCATCTACACTACCATAATAAGGATAATGTTGAATAGAGAGCATGTCTCTATCCGGGATTTCGTGAGTTCGGCAGTGTAAGGCATCAGTTGATTGCCAATATTGATAAGTATTATTATAGACACCATAGATTCTATATCCGGGCATGGCATTTTGATAAGTCTCAATGGCATCATCATCCCAGATGCTATTCATTAAGGGTACAAATACCCGATCATTCAAGATTAAGGAATTTGTATAAGGTTGGTCATCAGGAGTATAAACTCTAATAACTTCATAGGGATAGCCCCAAGCACAATTTGTTGAAGCAAAATAATCAGCAACAGCTTCTACTTGCTCATATTGATCTTCATAAGGAGGTAATTCCCTGATAAGAATTTTATCAACATCTAAGAATTTTCCCCAGCAGTCAACATGGTCGATATAAGTTCCATTTGGGTCTTGAATAACCATATAATCATCAATTCCCATGTAGTTTTGCATGGTGTTATTTACAAAAGTAGGATTATTACCATTTTCAGTATAAGCTATATGGGAAGAGACCGCTATCCCATATCCATCAGTCATAAAATTACCACCAGTCTGCATTAAGTTCATTGCATAGTAGGGATAATCATATTCTTGGGCAAAAGCTTGAGGAAAAAGATTATCATTTGGTCTAGTCTCCCGATTATATTCAAAATCTAAAACACTCATCTGCTGATCTCCATTGATAACAAACCATGAGGTATAATCTCTAGTCCAAAAAGAATCTGTATTTGCAATTATAAAACTAAGGTTATCATTATTAACCCCGGCAGAGTTAAATGAATTTTGAGCTTGAGTTTGTTGCCAACTACTACTAACAATGCAAATTACTTCAATTTCTTGAGATAAAAGGGCCACAAAACTAGTAGGAATTCCTAAAGGATATCTTATAATAACTGCTGATGCAGGTTCGAATTCTGCCACAGCTCTCACAGGAGCAGAAGGTGGATCTGTTGGAGTAATCCTCTGTTTCAGAGATAAATCTAATTTAGCATCATTAGTCCAGATAAAGTCATCAATCAATAGTTTATCAGCAAAAACTTGAGTCGTGATAAGGGTGATTAAAATTAAAATCATACTTTTAGTAAATTTGGTCATTGGCATCTTCCTCTATATATAAATAAATCACTTAATTAACTTTGTAGCTTGAGATTATTTTCATATAAGTACCCTACTACAATGTTAAGCCCGAATGCAATATTTGGATTAAATTACCTGTCCTTTAAACATGGTTAGCTGTCAAGAGTAAAAAAAACTTTTTCCGGGATTAAACCAGAATAATATTCAATACTTTAACCCGAATGGTTTGGCAACTGTTATCTACAAAGATTTCGCTCCTCTGGAGCTAAGAGTTTTAACTTAGTCATCACTCTGAATCCCCAAGGGATGAAAATATAATAGGCAGTGTTCAAAGACACTGTTAATCCTAAATAATTCAGTAGATCTTTTAGAATAGCACTCTGGGATTGCGGGCTTCCAGCCCGTATTAGAAACAGGTAACTCGTTGCCTGTTCTTATCATCTTGCTGTTGTAGCAAGATAGATTATTTCTCCTCTTTAAGAGAAATGAATACGGGCTGGAAGCCCGCAATCCCAAAAAATCTGCACTCTTCTCTAAAGCTCTACTGCACCATTCGGGTTAAACAATCATTATAAAATGTCAAGAAAACCTGAAGATGTGCAATATTATCGACTTCTTTAAGGATAAGATATTAGGGAAGGTGTCTTGAATATTGAACAGTCTCTCGAGGCTGATATATTAAAAGATAGAATTAATTCTTGACAATAAAAAAAGAAATTACTTTACTTAATTTATTAGATTTAAGTGTTCCTTTGCTAACCATCC
>JAEKNW010000001.1 GCA_016838885.1 Candidatus Cloacimonadota bacterium | reverse complement strand
CTATCAATGTAAAGATATATAAGCAAATTGAAGACTATGCAGGTACTACTAAAGAACATTTAGATAAGATAAATATAAGTGGATTAACTGTTGGCTCTACCTATAAGATTATTGTATGGTTTAAGAGAGTTGATGCATCTGGTCCTGAAGATCCAATATAAGGTAATAAAAACGCTTTTGCAAAGTGGCAACCTTGCTGTCACTTTTAGAATGATAAAAAAAGCTTAGTTTTTGTTGTTATAAGTGGGTTTGAGGTCGGTTTTTCAAAGTGGCAATGTTGTTGTCACTTTTTTTTGTGGAACGCTTTTGCAAAGTGGCAACCTTGCTGTCACTTTTGAAAATGCGTTATTTTATTATATAATAGTTAGTTATGTGTAAAAGCTGTCTAAATTGTGGCAATGTTGGTGTCACAAATTGGCAAAATAGGTGTCACTTTATACTACCTATCACAGGTGAAGAGTGCAGATTCTTTAAGCAAAAAAAAAGCCTTCCGAAGAAGGCTTTTAATCTATGGCTCCGAAAGAGGGATTTGAACCCCCGACCTAATGGTTAACAGCCATCCGCTCTACCGCTGAGCTATTTCGGAATAAAAGATCTAAGTAAGTGGCTCTCCGAAGAGAGCCGAATATATGGCTCCGAAAGAGGGATTTGAACCCCCGACCTAATGGTTAACAGCCATCCGCTCTACCGCTGAGCTATTTCGGAATATCATTAATAATTAATGTTTTTTCATATAATAAAAAGGCAGTATATGTGTCAAGATAATTTTAAAGAATTTCTTCAAAAAAATCAGTCATAATCATCAAATTATTATTAATCAATTAATTATCTTAGAAAAAAAGTTTTATTCCTGCTTTAAATTCGAAGTTATTAATCTGGTCTTGAAAATAAGCATTCTTATTGTTATTTAGTAAATTATTTAGTTCAGTCCAGAAAGAGAATTTGTTATTGAGCATATAATTTGCTGAGGCATTAAGAATATGAGACTTATCTAAATCATTATTCCAATCATCTTTAGCCTTGCTTTCTAAGATATAATCAGCATTTAAGGTGATTTTATTGAAGTTATAAGTCGCAGAATTAGTAATTTTGACTTTAGGCTTGAAGGGTAGGAAGTCATTATTGAAGTTATTATAGTCAATCAATTCAGCTTTAGCTGATAAAGAGAGGGATTTACTTAAGTAAGAAGCTTTGGCATAATATGAGTTTTCCCAATAGCTATTGTAGTAGAGTCCTTCTCCCGAGTTACCTTGTCTATAGATTGGAGCATCTAAACAATATTTATAGTGAGAGCCCAAAGACCAGGCCAGGAAGTTGAAATAGGAGACTTCTAGGTTAGCGTTACCGGGGATTAAGTAATCAGTTTTAACTTGTCCATAGTTACCGTAGAGATGTTTTTGATAGTAATCAAAGAAACTGTCTTGCTTTAAGTAAGGTTTATTAGTAACTTTGAGAGTAAAATTCTCATAATTAAGGTAATAGTTAAGGAAAGGAGCCAGAATGATTTTATCTTGTGAAATCCCACTCCAGAGTCCAAATGAGGCTATATTTTGATAATAGATTTGAACTTGACTATTAGCAGATTTATGGTTATTAGAAAAACTAAGATAGGTGGAGATATTATTTATTGCTTGAACTTCAAGTTCAGCATTAATATTCCAATACTCTTCAGATTTAGTAATGAAGGTAGAATTTGTCTCATATTGAGTTGTCAGAGAAGCTTTCTTTAGATAATCAAAGGCAGAAGGATCAAGGGAGTAGTGAAAAGAGATATTCTGGGTCTTGTTTTCAGTCTTAAGACTTGCTATCTCTTTATAGCTATCCAAATGCTGAATCTTGAGTCCTAGTTGATGATTTTGTAGCTTATAAGTATTTTGCATGGAAAAGAGATTGGCATCTCTATCACCTTTATCATCGCGTTTCAGATAGTTTAAATTAAGAGTATAATCCTGATAAGTGAAATAATTAGTAAAATCTATCAAATCATGACTTCCACTACTAAGATTGAAGAAGGCAGTGAGTTTTCTTTCAGGGAAGAGGAAAAAATCACCTTTGAGAGGTCTGCCGTGATAGGAGTAATTAAACTTCTGTAAAGAATCAGGCTCAACATCCCGGAAATACTTGATAGGTAAAAGTTCTAAATCGGACTGTAAGTCAGCCTTTGTTTCCACAATAATAGGTTCTCTGTCTTCCTGCAGAATATCTTGAGCATTAATTATCAGTGAAGCAAGGATAAATAAGATTATGTATATATATTTCATGGTGCCTACTTAAAGAGTTTGTTACGTAGGTTAGAGCTTTGCCAATCAGGGAGAGAACTATGGTAAAGATCGAAGTTCTGTTGAGCTTTGTCTTTATGTCCCAAATAGTGCTGAGCTAAAATTAAATTATAGGCTGCCTTTCTATTTAGTTCAGAGTAATCAGGGAAGAGGTAAGTAACTCGCATCATATTAAGGGCAGTTGATTCATAATCTTGCTTAATAAAAGAATCTAAACCAATAAGATAGTAGGCAAGACTGGCTATTTTATCATCAGTTGAACTTGCTTGAATATTTAGATAATCTAAATCAATAGCGTGCTTATTTATAAGCTTCCACTCATATAAGAGAAGTTGTCCATAATCCTTAGAAAGTCCATCTGCAAAGGCCATAAAGGTCTTGTGGGAAGCCTCAAAAGATGGATGATTCGTTGCTACTTTTAATTCTAAGCTTTTGAACCAGATATCTAACTCATTGGTAAGTTTAAGGGCATCATCAAGAACTTCAATAGCTCTTGTAGTGTCTTGACGGGTTAAGAAGGCTTTTGACCAAGCTGAAAAGAGTTCTGCATCTTTATGCCACTGGGTTAAATTAGCGTAAAGAGAATCAGCTTTTTCATATTGGTTTCGTTTTGTATAGGCTAGGGCAAGGGTCTGATTTATTACTTTATTCTGATTATCTTGAGGATAGTCTTTAAGCAATGATTCGGCAGTATTAATCACATCTTCCCATTGTTCAGTCTCATTTTCATAAAGTAGAGTGATTTGAGTAAGGGTTTGTGAGATTCTGTTATCTTTAATTTTATTAGCAAGAGTAGCCAAGTCAGAACGATAATCTCTTTCCTTGTGATTTAGAACAGTCCATTTTAGACCTAGAAGAGCGTTTTTAAGCTCTTTGCTATCAGGATTATTATTAAGGATCTCAGCATAAGCATCAAAAGCAGTCTTGTATTGTTTTAGGTTATAATAAGCATCTCCGAGATTTAACCTTACGTAGTTTGTTTTAGTACTAACAGGATAGGTTAGAAGAAACTCTTTGAAGAGGGAGATTGCATCATTAAATCTTCTCCCATTGAGGGCTGAGTTACCTGCTAAAATAAGATAATCTTCGGAAGTAGAAGAGAAATTAGATAAAGACCTAAAAGTTCTTTCAGCCATAGTAAAATCACCCTTAAGGTAATATGTCCAACCTAATCTACTAGTTATTAGTGAAATATCTTCATTAGAAACAGCTTGATTAGACGCTTTTTGATAACTCTCAATAGCTTTATTATAATCTTTCTGGTTATATAGGATATTACCTCTGATTAAGTTAACTCTGAAATTATAGAGGGGACTTACAGGAATATTATTCAAAGCAGACCAGGAGTCTTGAAATTTACCTTGAAGGTAATAGACTTCTGAGATTCTCATCCAGATTGCATTAGGATCAGTTGAGTTAGGTAAAGCTAGAGAGAACCAATCAATTGCCACATCTAGATTATTATTAACAGTATTTATCTCACCTAAATAGAAATAAGCTGTCGAGATATGCTTGTAATTAGGATACTTTTTTGCTAACTCTAATAAAGCAGAATTTGATTCAGCAAAAACCCCGGAATCAAAATAAGTTAAGCCGATTTTGTATAAGACTTCATCATAATATCTTCCTTGAGGATAGAGTTCTTTATAGTAATTAAAAAGTGATATAGCCCGACTTTTCTGGCTTGTTTGGAAATAGATATCTCCGATTAGGAAGAGCAGTTTTTCTGAAGTATCATTACTAATAGTTGTTGAGTTTGCTTGTAAAAACCAATCTAGCGCAGATTCATAGTTTTCATTAAGGTAATAAATAAATCCTTTTAAATAATAAGCATTACCAAGATAATTACTTTCAGGATTCTCTTGAATAAATTCAGATAACTGAGCTGAATAATCATCATTACTTTGCTTGATCCTGGCAATATCAGCTTCATTCCCGACTGGTACAGCTATGGAAGAATTTATCATCTCAAAGAAACTTAACTCTTGGATTCTAGGGGTATCAGAAGTCTTAGCCAGTTCAGAGAAAATGGTAGAGGCTAATGATATATCACCCTTAGCTTTATATGCCAAAGCTATGTGAAACTGCTTGACATCTGTTGTAGGCTGAATTGTGTTTAAGATTCTAATGGATTCATCATATCTTTTTACCTGATAATAAGCCTGTCCGATAATGATTGCATAATTACTATGAAGTCTGGAATAAGTCGGTATCTTATAGTGTGAATCCCTAATAATGGCAGAATAGTTTAAGTTCTGGTAAAGGTGATCCAACCATTCCAAGACAATTTGATTAGAAAATTCATCTTCATAAGTATGATAAGTAGAATCAAGAATAGCCTGAGCATCTTGTAAATTATTCTGTTTTAACTTAATTTGGAAGCCAAGATAGTTAAGCATAGAAGACTTACCATTTTTAGTAGCTTCATTAAAATATTGCTCAGCAAGTGCAATGTTTTCTCTTTGCAGAGCAATTCGACCCTTCCAATAATATGCTTCACCACGACTACTATGATTTTGGTAGTTCTTTAAAAAGAAATCAGCATATTTCTCAGATTCAACATAATCATCCAAAAAGAATTTGCTCTGAATTAAAGCAAGAATAACTAAAGGCTTAATTTCTTGATCACTATTTTTCTCTAATACTAGAAACTTAGCATCTGCCTCAGCAAAGTTATTTTGAAAAAAATCTATCATTGCTTCATAGTAATCTAATTTCATTAAATAATCGCTGTCCGGATATTTATCCTGGAATTTTTCGATTTCAGCTTGAGCAAAATCTAAATTATCCCGTTGATATAACTCCTCAATAAACCTAAAGTCCCTCTGCTCATTGGCAAATATCAAACTTGTCATAATGAGTGCTAAAGCAATAATCAGTACCTTTTTCATAGATTCTCCACTAATATTTTTATGGTAAGTAAGTAAAATTTTAATTATATAATTTATAAAGTAAATAAGGGATTTTAGCCTATTTAGTGTCAAGAGAAAAAAAGGCTCTCTTTCAAGTTGAGTGGTAAGCAAAATGGATGAACTAAGAAAATAGAAAAAAATAGTTTTATGTTGTCAACAGTAATATCAGAAAAGTTGTAACAATTTAACTTTGCTCTTTATCTGAAAGCAGACAAAATTCCACATTTTTATAAGTCCTCAAATAGGCATTACAAAAGGGTTTGCTTAGTGATGCCTTACTGTATCTCGATGAATCATTGGGGTTTCATCGAGATACAGTAAGGAATCCCTAGGGTATTCCTAAGGATAGGCTAGCAAGTTGAATAAATAATTGTAATACATAATTTGACGATAAAAATCAGTTTAAAAACTAATTATTGAAAAAATTTAGACACAATATACTTCCACAAGAATCGATAATTATGACCTTAATTCTTAAACTATTTAGGAGGTGACTTGATAGTTGATCAGTCTCCAAAATTAGATTTCTCAAACTAACCCATAAAAATCATTGACACGATAAAATAGCAATATCTAATGACATAAATTATAAGTTTAGGAGAAGACATGTCAAATCAGGTAAGAGTCAGATTAGCTCCAAGTCCTACAGGTTATTTACACTTAGGTACCTTGAGAGTTGCTTTATATAATTATGCTTTCGCCAAAAAAAATAATGGAAGCTTCATTTTAAGAATTGAAGATACAGACCAAAATAGATTAGTTGATGACGCTGTGGAAAATATTATCTCAACCCTTAATACGATTGGAGTTGACTTTGATGAAGGCCCTAATAAAGGGGGAGATTATGGACCCTATGTTCAATCTGAAAGACTGGATATCTATAAGAAGTATATTAATGAATTAATTGGAAAAGGCTTTGCTTATCATTGTTTCTGTGATAAAGAAACTCTTGATGAAATGAGAACAGCTCAAATTGAACGTAAAGAAGACCCTAAATATGATAGACGATGCTTAAAACTATCCAAAGAAGAGGTGGAGTTAAGAATTTCCAGGGGAGACTCCTATGTCATTAGACTCAAGATGCCCGATGATAGAATATTTTCTTTTGACGATGCTATTAGAGGTATTGTTGAGATTAACTCTAATCAAATCGATGATCAGGTAATTCTTAAATCTGACGGATTTCCAACTTACCACCTAGCTGCCTGTGTTGATGATCATCTTATGGAGATTACTCATGTTTTTAGAGGTGAAGAGTGGATATCATCAACCCCTAAACATCTCTGGCTCTATGAATGCTTTGGTGTTCAAGCTCCAAAATTTGTGCATTTACCTCTCATTATGAATACTGATCACTCCAAACTCAGTAAACGCAAAAATGACGTATCTGTGGAAAATTATCTACAAAAAGGTTATCCCGTCCCTGCAATAATCAACTATATTGCCCTCATTGGATGGCATACTTCTGATGATAGAGAATTCTTCTCTTTAACCGACCTCTGTCATGAATTTAGCTTAGACAGAGTTAATAAGGCTAACGGCGTCTTTGATATAGTTAAACTTAATTGGATGGCAGGGATGTATATTCGAGAGATGTCTAACGAAGATTTAGCCGATAAATGCAGACCTTTCTTCGAGAATGCAGGTTTTGATGTCAGTGATCAAAGAAAATTCTTAGCTGTAATGGATAATGCCAAAGATAGAATATTTTGCTATTCCCAAGCCATTGAACACTCTCAAATGTTCTATAAGGATTTATCCTTCTCTGAAGAAGACCAAGAAGTCTTGGCTGATGCAGATTCCCAAAATGTCCTTAAATACTTTATCGACAATGCTGATAACATACCATGGGACGATAATGAAGAGCTTGCTCAATTCATTAAGGCAGGCTCAAAAGAACTGGGAATTAAAGGAAAAAAATACTTCTTCCCACTAAGAATCTCACTTTTTGGCAGTAGTCATGGACCTGACATCCCAAAACTATTCGCGATTCTAGGAAAAAATGAGACAATTCAAAGAATGGAAAAGGTTTTGCATTAGAGATATATAATAAATATGAATTAGGAGAATAATAGATGAATTATGTCAAAAAGTTAGAGGGTGAAAAAGTAATTTTCTCCCCGATTGAAAAATCTGAAGCTCGGAAATATATGGCTTGGTATAACGATTTTGAAATTGGTTTCTTTACAGGAACTCAAGATCTGTTAATAACTGAAGAAGATGAACTGGAAACCTTAGAAAAACTTTCCAAATCAGGATACTTGTTCACTATTCTAGATAAAGATACCAAAACACCTATCGGAAACTGTGGGATTCATCAGATTAATTGGGTCAACAGAACTGCTGAAATAGGGATAAATATTGGACACAAAAGCTATTGGAATAAAGGATTCGGAACAGAATCAACTGTTCTTTTGTTAGCCTTCGCATTTCATATTCTTAACCTCAATAACGTGATGCTTAGAGTCCTTGAGTGCAACCCGCGTGCTATTCATATCTACGAAAAGGTTGGTTTTACTCTAATCGGCAGAAGACGAGAAGTCGTTAATGTTGCTAATGAAAAGTTCGATATGCTTTACTTTGATATCTTAAATGAAGACTTCAAAGCTGATATTATTAAAGAATTAATCCAAAAATATAAAAGTGCAGATAAAAACCTGAACAAAATCTCACTTATGTAAAGACTGAGGAAACATTGATAAATAAAATCAAAGGTCAAGATAAAGTAATTACCTCTTTGATGCGGTCAATTGAAAATGATAAAGTAGGGCAGAGTTATCTCTTCTATGGTCCTACAGGAGTAGGTAAATTAACTACTGCCTTCTATTTTGTCATGGCAATTAATTGTACTAATAGAGACCTAGGAAGCCCCTGTGGCAAGTGTAACTCTTGCAGAAAATTTATGAAATTATCTCATCCTGATTTGATTTATCTCTTTCCTACCCCAAACTTAAAGCTCTCCGAAGATGGGGAAATTAAAGAGACTAAATACCAGAAAGAGTTTGAGACCTATATTCAACAAAAAATAGAAACTCCCTGGAATGATTACGTCTTTTCAGCCTCTTCTGAGATTAGAATTGGCGCTATTAGATGGGTTCAAAATAGACTATCCCTCTCTAAGAATGAAGCAAAAAAAAGGATTTGCATTATTGAAGATGCAGATAGAATGAATAACAACACTGCTAATGCCTTCCTTAAAACTTTGGAAGAACCTCCTGAAGATACTGTTATTATTCTAACCACTTCTAAGCCTAACTCCTTGCTTCCTACCATTATCTCAAGATGCCAAAGAGTTGCCTTTAATAACCTCTCTAATCCGACTGTTGAATCTATCCTTAGAGAAAACTTTAATATCGATCTTGTTAAAGCTAAATCTTTTGCTAAAATCTCCTACGGAAATGCAGAAAAGGCTATTCAACTAATCTCCCAAGATACCGATAGTGGGAGAAATATTGCTCTAAAACTAATCCAATTAGCACTGGATAATCAAGACCTAGATTTTTTGAGTTTTCTTAATGAAATAAAAGATGTTAAACAAAAAAAAATATTACAAAGTGTCCATGCTAATATTGTTCTCTTTCTGATGGATTTGATTTACCAAAGAGAAAATCCTTCCCTCGTTGTTAATGTTGATTCGCTTACCCTCTTAGATAAAATTCAAGCTCACAAGACAATTACCTCTTTGGATATTTATCAGCTGATTGATGAGAGTAGAGAGCTCCAAAGAATGATAGAATTAAATGTTTATAACAATTTAATTGTAACTTCACTCTATAATATGTTAAAAAAAATAATGAAAAAATAAAAAAAAGTAAATAAATTCATAAAAATGATGTTTTTTTGTAAGTTACTGTATATCAGTCATCTATAATTAATGTAAAGGAGTTTTTTTACTTGAAATTGAGACATAACTCATTAATTATCAAAAAAATAGAAAAAAAAATTTGACAAATTTTTACAAACTATCTATTTTTGTTATTGTATTCGTAAAAAATAACTCTCGGGAGGAAAAAAATGACAAGAGACGAATTAATTAGTGGTATTGCAGATCAATGCAAATGTAGTAAGAAACTAGCAACTGAAATCGTTAATGCTTTCTTAGATCAAATTCTAAATGCACTAGCTGAAGGAAAGAAAGTATCTTTCGTAGGATTTGGTTCTTTCGAAGTTAAAGAAAGACAAGAAAGAAAAGGTATTAACCCTCAAACTAAAGAACAAATTACAATACCTGCTCGCAAAGTTCCTGTTTTCAAAGCTGGAAAAAAATTGAAAGACGCAGTTAAGTAATTTAATATCTTTAACAAATTTGCTAAGAGAGCATCAGTGATGCTCTCTTTTTATATTTTCTATTGACATATTTATAAGTCATTTTTTAATGTTAATAAATAAACTTTAGGATGGACTATGAAAATTAATATAAAATACATGACCTTAATGCCTCTCTTCTTAGCTTGCTTTATGTTCTTGAATGCCAATAATTCACACTTAATTATTAAGGTCGAGAATATGCTGGATACTGATGATACTTACTACATTAATAACTATATCAAAAATAATACAGATTATCGAAATTTAGGTTCATTCTATGAGGAGTTACTAGATTCTCTAATAGTAAAACATAATGACCTACAATACGTATCTCTGTTCGCCAGATCAGGCGTCTACTCTCTTCTAGACTCTGCTGAAGAAATAAAATATCAAAACTCAGCTATGTCTAACAAACTAAAACAAAGCTCAGTCAAAATACTTAATAAAACTATTGAAGAGATATATAATCAATGGTTGAATAACGAAAATGATGGTACTCTCTTACTTATAAATGCTTTGGATATGATGAAACTTAGCTTTAGAATTAACTCTCAACTACGTAGTGATCTAGTAAATTACTATTCCAATTATATCTCTTATGGGGAAATTTATCTTGCCTTAAATGATTTTAGCTCTGCTGCAGAATATTTTAAAGGAGCTAAAGACCTATCTTCTCAATTAGAGACTCAAGAATATGCTGATATTGCTGATGTCTATATTAAGTTAGCGGAAAGTAATAGTAGCTTGTTAAAAGATGGAACAATCTTTGATTATGCTGATTTTATTGTGCATTATCAGAATTACTTGCTTCTCTTTAATGATTATAAAGGCTATGTTACTGAGAAGTCAAATCCTGATTTTAAATCAAATCAAAATGAAAATAAAAAGATGGATGCCTTGAATGTCTCTTTAGAAGAATCTCAAGTTTGGGTAAATAGATTGAGCAGATTGAATAACAGAATTTTTGGTGATTATAACTTTCTCAAATTAACTACCGGTAAATAATTATGATTGAAGCAATAGTTATCAATAATAAACAGGTTAAGATTATTGATCAGACTCTACTTCCTCAAGAAGAGAAATATTTTGAGATTAAAGATTATCAACAGATGATTGAAGCTATAAAGAAGCTTCGTATCAGAGGAGCTCCTGCTATTGGTATTGCCGGTTTAGTAGCTTCTGCTTTAGCTTGTGATGAATTTCAAAACTATCCCCAAGACTTCTCCAAACTAGAAAAAGCTCTCACTGAAATTGAAAATGCACGACCGACAGCTGTTAATTTATCTTATGCTGTTAATATTGCTAGAAAATATGTGAGTAGTAAATTATTTCTTTCCGAAACAGATGTCTTATGGAAGAAAGCTCTTGAGTTGGCTAAGCAAGAAAAAGAAGCAAGTAATCTTATGGCTGAACATGGTGTGGAAGAGATTTTTCAGGGTCAATCTGAGTTAAGAATATTGACTCATTGCAATACAGGAAGCTTAGCCACCTATGGAGAAGGTACAGCATTAGCAGTTATCAAAGCACTGTCTCGGATTATAAAGGTTACTGTTTGGGTGGATGAAACCAGACCCTTGCTTCAAGGTGCCAGATTAACAATGTGGGAGCTTATCAAAGAAGGGATTGAGTGTTATCTAATCTCTGACTCAATGGCTGCTCACACTATCAAAACAAAGCAGATAGACTTAATTATTACCGGTGCTGATCGGATAACCAGAAATGGCGATTCAGCAAACAAAATTGGAACTTTAGTATTATCAATTTTAGCAAATTATTACAATATTCCTTTCTATATAGTAGCTCCAACTTCAACAATTGATTATAACTTAGAAGAAGGTTCCCAGATTAATATTGAAGAAAGAGATAGCACTGAGCTGAAGTATATTAAAGGAGTTCAGATTGCTCCTTCTTCTTCAAAGGTATTTAATCCTGCTTTTGATGTAGTAGATAATCAACTTATCACTGCAATAATCTCAGAGAAAGGAGTTCATAAAGCACCCTATGATTTCAAATTATGATGAACAAAATATTCAGAAACTAGCTCAGTTATTATTAAAATCTGAGTATCCTATCGCTTTCACAGGAGCTGGTATATCCGTTGCAAGTGGCATTCCATCTTTTAGGGGTGAGGATGGGATATGGTCAAAATATGATCCGAATATTTTGGAGTTATCAAACTATTATTCTCATCCCCAATCATGCTGGAAGTTTATTAAAGAAATATTTTATGATAAGCTCAAGGGAGTAAAGCCAAATCCAGGCCATTATGCTTTAACTGACTTGCAGAAGATGGGATTAATAGCAGCTATTTTTACACAAAATATAGATAATCTTCATCAAGCATCAGGCTCAAGAGATGTTTATGAATTTCATGGAAATACCCAGTATTTTGTGTGTCGGAGTTGTGAATCCAAATACTCTGTTGTAGATATTAATTTAGATGATGAGTATCCTAGATGTCCTGATTGCCGGGGATTACTCAAACCAGACTTTATCTTCTTCTCTGAGGAACTACCCGGAGATGTTCTAGAAAAAGCCTATTCTGATGCAAAAATAGCAGATTTAATTATAGTTATAGGTTGTTCGGGGGAAGTTTATCCCGCCAATCAAATACCTAATTATGTAAAGCAATTTGGAGGTAAGGTTGTTGAAATTAATCCACACTCTTCACTCTATACAAAAACAATAAGTGATTTTCGCATAAAAGGGAAATCTCAAGATACATTGCAAGAACTAGTTGCAACTGTAAAGAAAATGAGGGAGATGCAAAAAGATGAAAAATAGAGTAATTCTTCTCTTAATATTATTACAGGTGATGCTTTTATCCAGTACTGAAATTGACCAGTTAAAGCAGCGTTTTAGGTTAATTAGTGGTGGTTTTACAGATGGTAAAATAGCCTTGAAGTTTGAACTTGAAAATGATGTGTTATGTGATAGTATCGCAGTGTATCGCAGTTATAATCAGATAGATATTCCTGTTGATATTTATAAACTTCCCATCAGTAAATACATTGTCTATGCTAATCAAGAATTTCAAGATGCAAATATTGCTGACAATGTTGATTACTACTATTGTGCTGTTGGATATTTTAATGGAGAAGCTTGGGCGATAAGTGATAACTTAAAAATATCCGTACCAAATCTTGAACTCCCTATTGCTGATTTATCTTATAAAGAAATAAGTCTTGAAGTTGATAAAAAGAACTACATCTTAAAGGTATTAGCCAATAAGGATGAGGTCCTTAAAAAATATCCTATAGCCATGGGTGAGAATCCCTATTCACGAAAATTGATGAGAGACAGAGTATCGAGTCCTGAAGGAATCTATCAAATCGTATATATCTTAAAAAATGCCACAAATTACAAAGCTTTTGATTTGAACTATCCTAATACAATAGACAGAGTTCGTTACGAAGTTGCTAAAGACTTAAAACTAATCCCGCAACAGGAAGCCATTGGTGGAGATATTCAGATTCATGGGATGGGGATCAATACAAACTGGACTTTAGGAAGTTTTGCTCTTAGGAATGGAGATATTGATGAGATTATTGATTCGAATTTAATTAGGCGAGGAACAAAGGTAATCATTACCGGATATGAGATAACCTCAGAAGATATTAGTTATCTTGATAGATATTGGACTAAAGGCGAGATTAAAATTATTCAAAATAAGTTAAGAGAACTGGGATATGATGTATCATCTGATGGGGTACTAGGTCCTAATAGTCGTAAAGTATTAGGTAACTTTCAATACCAAAATGGTTTGAAAGTAACCTGTGAATTAGATCGTAAAACTTGCCAAAAGATTGGCTATATCCCTTCCGATGTTAGGCCCTAAAGGATAGGACTTACATGGGAGAATTTATCATAAATAATCATGACAAACTACAAATATGAGAATATGGCTAAGCATATGAAGGGTTTTATTCAAGGATTACTTTTTATTTTGATAATTATCATTATTATTGCCTTTTTCCATGTTATTGGCTATGTTGATAGAAGAATCATAGGTAATGATTATTCAGCAGGAGATGATGGTGGAATAGAGCTTTGGAATGAAGATATTGAACGTTCTGAAGGGATTAGAACAGGTACTGACGGCAGAGAAAGAAGAGGCTTGAATGAAAAGCCAAAAAGAGATTTTGGGTCTAAATCATTAAATCAGCAGGATAAAGAGAAAGCTGAGAAAGAAAAAACTGAAGAAAAGAAAAATGCTTATGATTATCTTAAGCAATAAGCTCTACGACTAATTTCGTGAGCAAAAGCTTAACTTCAAGATCCGTAGATTTTAATTTATAATCACATTTTAGAAGTAAATCAAAAATAGAGCTCATTTTAATATTTCTATAATTATTAGCGTAATCGAGATAATCATTTTTAAAACTGTAATGAACTTCCGGAATATGACTTGATTGGATTTCTGAACGTGACATACCTTTAAAAATCAAGAATTTAATTTTCCAAATTGTAATAAAAAACCGATTCAGCATAACAATCAAGAGTATAGAGTTTTTTCCTTCTTCTGCTTCTAGGTAGTTGTGTAAAATCATCAAAGCTTTGTTTTTATTTCTCTTTCCAATGGCATGTTGAAGTTCAAAAATTGAGCTGGCTCGATTATCACCCATGCAGGTCTCAACATCTTCTTTTGTGATCACATTTTTATTTCCAACATAGATTAAAAGTTTGTTAAGCTCGTTATAAGCGGTGTAGTAATCAGCTTCAATTTTAGATGAGAAGAGGGAGATAGCATCCTTTGGTGCGATGATTCTTAATTTTCTTAGTTCTGCTGATAGCCATTTTTCTATTTCCCAATAGCCTGCAGGAGCTTTAGCATTAATAGTAAAAAATTTATCGAAAGCTTTGAAAATTCTGGTATTTGCCTTTATGGATTCACATTGAACTATCAAAATTGAAGAAGATGGGATATTATGAATATATTCAGCAATATTAGTTCTGTCTTTATCTTTCATTTGCTCAAAACCCCTAACTACGACAACTTTATATTCAGCTAGAAAGGGGAACATATCTAATTGTTCGATAATGTTTTCGCTAGTGATTTCCTCACCGTATAGGTTAACAAAATCAAATTCTCTGCCTTCAGGGGTGGTGAATTTGTTAACTAATTGCTTAATAATTTTATCGGAAAGAAAGTGATCTTCTCCGTAGATGAAATAGACATTGCTCAACTGATGGCTATCGATGATATTCAAGAATTGGGTTGAAGTGTATTTAATAGTACTCATATTAACTTTTTTTACTTTAGTATGAAGAATATTGAGACAAGTGATAAAGTCCAACAATAGTAGGAAAAATATTTTAGTTTCTTTTTTTGAATTAAGTTAATCAAAAGTGCTATTACCAAAAATCCGGAAATAAAGGCTGCTACAGCTCCGGCTGAATATCTTCCCATTGTAGCAAGCTCATTCGCTTTCATATCTTTAAGGTCTAAGAGGGCAGCTCCTAAAATAGCTGGAATACTTAGCAAGAATGAGAATCTAGCGGCATTCTCTCTTTTCATTCTACTAAATAATGAAAAAGCGATAGTAGTTCCGGAACGTGATATTCCGGGAATAATAGCTAAGGCTTGACCAATACCGATGAAGATGGCTTTGACCCAACCGATATTGTAGTCATTAAAGTTGCCATTAGGTGTTTTATCTGAAATATAGAGAATTAAACCTGTAACAAATAAAGCTATGGATACTGTCCAGGGAATATCATAAAGGGCTTCAAAATTATCCTTAAAAGTAAAACCAATAATAGCAGTTACAAAGGTAGCGACAAATAAGTAAACAATTATTTTGATGTTATTAACATCTTGATAGCTTTTTTTAGAGGAGAATATTTTTGTAAGAGAGGATAAGAGGGCTATAATATCTTTATAAAAATAGAGTAAAACAGCCAATAATGAACCAAGATGAACTATTATTTCAAAGCTAATCCCAGGTTCGTTTATGCCTAAAAAATGTTGTCCAAGTACCAGATGTCCAGAACTTGAGACTGGTAAAAACTCAGTAAGACCTTGGATAGTTCCTAGGAGTATTGATTCAAATAATGTCATAATAAATCCTCTTATTCAATTATTGGTAAATCTGTATTTAACAAATCAGATACATATACTATGCGATAGTTTTTTCTGTCAATAAAAGAAATTATCTTCTTTAGTTTCTCAATATCTGCTGAAGAATTAAAAGGTAGAATAATTACCGGATTATTGTTCTTATTTAGGTAATTAGTCATGTTCTCAAAACTGACCTGACTATAGGAGAGGGCCCAACTTGAAAGGACTTGGCTGCGCAGGGCTAAATTAAATCCTTTAGATTTACTAGTAGTTCTGGCATCGATATAGTAGAGGTTTTTTTGCTTGCAGTAGTCTATAATATGTTGCATAAACTCTTCTTCTGAAGATGCAAAATCACCCCAATAATGGGTTAATCCTTTAATACTACCAATATTATCATGGAGGTAGGAGATTTCAGAGACGATATGTTCTTCTTCAATAGGGCTTTGAACTTTGATAGCGTTCAATTGATTGTAGGAATTATGGCTTGGATATGCTTCTAAGGGAATAGTAAGCATTGTTTCAATATTATTAGTAATTGCCAGGTTGTTAATATCGTTACAAAAAGAGCCTTCTCCATCAAGGGCTAAGGTAATGTTCTTGGATTTAATGAAATCTAAATTATCAATGATTATCTGATTATTATCACCTAATTCTGTTAGAATCACTGAGATTTCTTGAGACTGCTGGGCATCAGAATAAAGCTGTCTATCATAGACCAATCTGATTACGTACTCTAAGGATTCATCTTGGTTACGAAAGGTGAGTTTATGTCCAACTAAGTACTCTTTCCAATTAGCGAAAACAATCCCTTCAATCAGTTTCCCATTAGCTTTCTCTATTTCTTGTTTGAGGATCATATTAGCATAATTAAGATCTAAGATTTCTCGATTGAGCATGAATCTCAGGAAAATTTGCCTGGGATTATTCGTAGATTTATCTTCATATCTAATAACGTTGGGATAAACATTTGGTGAAAATTTAGTATTAGTACCGTAGGGTATTTTTAATTCATGAGCAATATCGTAAATAACTTTTTCCACGGTGTCAATCTTAGCACTATGCCAAGGCTGAATAGTTCTTTCTTTACTTGTCTGTTTTAGTGAATCCGCGCTACTTTGGCTTATATTACCAGCATCACAACCAAATGATACAAGCGTAATTAACAAGAAGACAAGGAGTAACATCTTAATATCTTATCTGGAAATTAACCATTGGAGTCAAATCATGATTGATGGTAGAATAGAGTGAATAGCTATCAGCAAGATCACGATTCTTGTAACGAATGAGCATATCAATAAAACTAAAGAAGTGATTTGCTACAATAACCCCGGTAGCAATTTTGGCATAATCTTGATTGAAGTAATAATCTTGTCTTAGGTCATTAAATTTATATCTGTTGTTTTTACTATCCCATCTCCAGTTAAGTTCATCAGGAATTGCATTTTCGTCTATGTAAGCTTGTTGAGCTTGAGGATCTCCGGGATAAATAGCAATAGCTTCATTGAAAACATTTTGATTATATCCACCGGCTTCATAATATGAAGAGTCATATCTACCCAAAGATTTATAGTATGAATCAGGGTGATTAGCTGGATTAATGTGAGCAAATTTAATAGCATAGTTAACACTTTGGTCTTTCTTTATCTCGGCTTCATTTGAGAAGTAGATTAGGGATGCGACAAAGGCAACTTCGAGTCCTAGGTGGGCATATCCGGCATTAAGATTATTACTAATCTGTCCCCACCCGGGCAGGATTGCGGATTTCAAAGGAGAAAAACTATAGTTATTAGCTAAGAGGGGCAGGGTTAAGGCGAAGACAAGTCCAAAGATAATGGATTTTTTAGAAATTATACTCATAACTTAGCGAAACTCCTTTATTAAAAATATTTGGTTGAATGTTTAGGGAGTGATTCTCGATAAATCTCTTATTATTTGAGCTAGTGGTAACAGCGCTAGAGATGGCACTGTAGATGTGATTTACCATAATCGCTCCAATAGCAAAACTTGCATACTGATAATTTTTCTGTTTTTTTGCTCTAATATCTTTATATTTCTGCAGGTTTTGAGCTGATTCCCAATTCCATGCTTCTTGATCGGAGATGCTATAAGTCTCAACGTAATCATAATAGCCATCAGTGCCATAACCATAATAGTTTTGTCCATTGAGACGAACATTTTCATTATATTGATCACTGCTGACCAGTCTAGCCAGTCTGTCATAATAGCTACTACTACTATTTCGAGGTGTACCTGTTATCTTATAAGCAAATATTTCTGCTGATTTATCATAGTTTTCAGCTTGATTATTAAAATGGAAGAGAGTTGCTATTAAGGCAATTTCTCTAGCAATTGCCATAGAGCCCTCGTAATAGTTACGTGCATAGAAATCTCCACTTCCGGGTACGAGTGCAGACATAGCAAAAGAAAGTTTAGTAGAATGAATCTTATCTGCCATTAGCCCACTAAATGCCATTATTATTAGAATAATTATAATTATTTTTTTCACTTAGAACCTCTGGGTAAAGAAAACCATAGGAGTAAATCTATCATTCTTTGTTGTAGCTGCATAGTTAAATTCAAAGTTATTTTGACTAATATAGTTCTTATTATGTCTTTGAACAGCTAAACCTGCGTCAATAGACGATACAACTCTGTTTAGGAGCATACCATAAAGGAAATAATTTGCAGTATCATATTCTTTTTGGGCATCTCTTCTCATCTGGATATATTGCGCTCTCATGGGAGTGTTAAGGCTGTTATAGGGGTCATCTCCATAATTAGGATTTGTTATGTCGTAGCCTAAAATTGTGTGATTAGGATCATCAGAATCTGTACTCCAATTAATAAGAGGGTCAATGTATCCGTCGCTAAGTGAATTGGGGTTATCTGGATCAGTACTTGTATTGTTATAAGCATATCTTTCGTACCAATCAACCCAGCCGTAGATATATTTATGATATTTTCCAACATCTTCATAGAAATGTTGGGTGTTTTTATCATCTAATCTAAAGAATCCATTAGGATTATTAGTGTCGGTATCATAAATATCTGCAGTATTGACATCAGAGACAAATTGTTCAACTACATTCTGGAAGTCTCTATTGTAGCGATAGCCTGTATAGATTTCTATTCCGGTATTGGGGTCTGTCAAAGTAATTATTTCACCATTAACATATTTTTCATAAGCACGTTCTTGGTCAGTGCCTTCTTGGCGATAAGATATATAACCGTAAATCATTGCTCCTTCGATAAGGGGGAAGATATAACCGACCCATCTTTTAGGGCTGACATAAAATGATCCTGCACCTGGAAGAATAGCTGACATTACAACTGCTAGTCTGGCACTTTTCTTCTGATAATTTACTTGAATTACACTGTTTTCTAACTCTAAGTCGTCTATTAGGGGCTGAGCCATTATATTTAAACTTAAAGCTATAATAATAATTAGTAACAGATATTTTTTCATAATAACTCCTATTTTGAAACAGAGAATTTGAATTTATATGTAGTATTTTCTTCAACAACTCCGATATAAACTCCGGAGCTGAATTTTGAGAAGTCCAATACGGTATCTACATGGCTCAAATCATTTGTTTCAATTGCAATATGTTTAAGTAATTTTCCTGAGATGTCAAAAATTTTGAATTGGGCTTGGTTATCTAAATTGAAAATTCTCACAGTAGCTGTCTGAGTAGAGACAGGACTAGGGAAAACAAAAGCAGATATTTTGTTTATATTACCTTGAGGATTATCAACATTGGTAAGAAAATTCAAGTTTCTGTTTGGGTTGTGGGAACTGGTTTCCCATAAGATGGGATTAGCCATATATTTTCTTTCTTTCCATTGAAGAATAACAGAATTATCAAAGCTTTCGATTTGGAAGTAATATCCTGTCGAATCAGCTTCTGCTCCTTCTGTAAAAGAGAGAAGAGTGTGATTGCTTGAACCTATGATATTAAGAGAATTATCGATTAAGTCTTGATTTTGATTCCAAGCTAGAAAGTTATTATTTTCTATGGGTAAGTAAATACTTTTTCCATAGTAATCAGAATCCAAGATGTTCAAGAAAGTATTATCAATTACCATTATCTCTTTGTTATCAGTAAAGTTATGATTATGGAATGTTCTTGGAAAGTTCAGTGGGAATGTACCATCAAGATAATTAGCATAGACTTTATTTCCTTCAGCAAAGATGATATAGGGTCCTTCTTCATCAATATCCAAGCAGATTTGAGTACCTATGCCGGAAAGCTGATAGATGCTTTGAGAATAATCATAGATTAAGTCTAACTGGTTTTGTTCCAGGGAGTAGAGCTTATGATCTGAAGTTTTAAAAATCAGATATTGCTTTATTTTATTATCTTTAGATTCAAGTGGCTTATCAAATTGATTAAGAATCACCGGTTTAAGAATAACCTCTCCAGGCAGGGGCACATTAAAATTACCGAAATGATTTATGATAGCATCATCTGTAAAGAAATATAAGTCTGTGTCTGACGTAGCAATATGATTAACATCATCAAAGATATCCGTAATTTCTACGCTATTATTATGAGATAAAAAGTTCACTTCTAAGACTTTCCCTTGAACAGGAACATAATATTTATTATTATAAAACTGGGGTAGAGATTTAGGCTTATAATTAAGCTCAAATGTATAAGAAATATTGTTTTTTATAACCAGCATTTTTGTGTCATGAAAAAGGACAAGTTCATCATTAGTATCATTGTTAAAATCTACTTTCTGAACAGGGAAAAGATCTTCACTATTAGATATGGGTTGATCTAAATCAATGGTAATGAATGAATCAAAATCATTTTCAGTTCTATCAAAATAGAAGAGTTCTATATCATCCTGATGAATAACGGCTATATCGGATAGTTTTGTTGTTCCTTCAAAGATTGGAGAAACTGTAATTATCTCACGTTCTGAAGTGATAGAAGTGGTTCTATTATAGACAGGAGAACCATAGGAAAAAGTCATGACTAAACCTGGTCCGGAGATGTTATATAGTCCGGATGAGTAAGGAGCCCCTAAAGAAGTCATTAAAGGTGGGGTAGAGGTGGAGTTAAGTTTATCATTATGAATAATATCACTCCAACCTGTGAAGAAATCAAATCCGTCATCGTCTATGTTATCATAGAGAGGCATGTGTTTAAAGTAATATTCAAAAGCTGTCCCTCTCCAGTGATAGGCATAAACATTGCCGATATCAGGAATAGCATCAGCTTCAATAATTTCAACCCCTCTGTGATCGTAATCGGTATTAACATAATTATTAGCAAAATTTGAAATAAAGTTACCCTGAGAATCGTAGAATCCCTGATTATAGAGGATATCATCATTGACTTTCCAGACTAATAAGCCACCACCAACAGCATCATATTGATTACTAAGGAATGATGGGAGTAAATAATCATATTCCAAACTTGGGGTATTTTCATTATCTTGGTATGGAGTGGGATAAAGTGCTACCCTTCCATCTAAGCCTGTAAAGACGGCTGTTCCCCCATCTCCATCAGGATCAACATTTCTATTTTCGATTAAGATATATTCATTTTGGGATAGTTGTAATTTGTAGATATAAGGCGCCTTAGTGAAATCATGTCTCTCTTCAGCACAGGTGATTCTAATATCTTGAAGTTGTGATAGATTCTCAATATCTTTGAGGATGCCTCTTTGGCGGAAGTTTTCCTCAAACATTAATACTCGCGAAAAAGCTCCAGGTAATCCCGGAATAATCCCTTCAAAAGAGTATATTTTTCCATCATCACCCTCCATTCCAACTTCAGTACTTCCTCCAGAATCCATTATATCAAAAGATCCGACCATAGGGTAAAAACTATTTACGGCATAGAGATCTACTAAGCCTAAGGAGTGTCCAAATTCATGAAACATTACACCATTCAAGGCACCATAGCCACTAACTTGAACAGATCCATCATAATTATATTCTTGAATATCTTGAGTGATAGTCTCAGGGATATTACAAGCATAATCAATAGTATATGTGCCGTCATCAACAAGAGCCTCTTTACCATCACCAACTCTAATGAAGAAGGAAGGAATATCACTCGGAGTATCTCCAAGGACATCATGTTGCCAATCTGAACCTGCATGAATAATCATATAGTGTGAGTAATCAGAAAATACAATCTCCGGTGATTCTTGGTCTGCTGTTTCAAAAGATTCTTTAAAATACTCTTCCATTTTACTTACAAACTCTTCGTTTGAAGCTCCGGGAGGATTATAGTAGCTCATGGGTTGAGATAAAGTATAGAAAGGCCTATCTTTAGGATAGATATCCCACTCTAGTTCAAAGCCACCTAAGCTGGCTGCTAAATAATAATACTTCATAGCCTCAGCCATTTTATCGTAATATTCTTGATTATGGGGTGGCTTAGACAGGTTGATGGGATAGTTATCAGGAGCTTCTAGTTGGAATTGCCCATTACCTGTAGTATTAGGGTCATCAATAATCTCTTCTTGGAAGCCAATTAGAATTATTAATAATTTATTATAAGTAGCATCATTAAATCTGTTTGTACTTTTTATTTGCGAATCTTTTTTTATTGCACTTAAATATTGCTCTGCCGGGTGTTGTCTTCTCTTAGTTAACTGATTTTCTCTGTAACTAAGGGGGAGCTTTTCAGCCAAGGCATACTGGGGTATTAGCCCCAGTAAAACCATAAAGGTTAGTAGTTTAACTCTATTCATATTAATTTAAGGTTGCTATTAAAATTCTAAGCTAAGAGAGAATAACTTATTGTAGTCGGTAAGATCTCCACCTTGTTGCATTGCGAAGTCTGCTGATAATCTGTAAATATTGTTAAAGGTATAGTGAATACCAACACCAAATGAAGGTCCTACAATTTCACCGGCGGAGTCATTGACATAACCACCTCTGAGAGATAATAACTTCATATAAGTATATTCAATACCTGCATTATAGATGTAGTCATTGTCATTCCAGTCTGTTACCATTCTCATAAAGAGATTATCTTCATTAGCAATAAGTTTATTTACATCAGCATTAATTGTTACGTCAGAAAAATCATCAGTCCAGGCTTTATAAGAAAGACCGGTTCTAACGTTAATTGATAAAGGGTCTTTTTGAGAGTCATCAACATAAGTTACATCAGGACCGAAGTTTTGTAAAGTTAGTCCCCAAGATAATTCACCAACATAAGGATTATCAATTTGGGCATAAGAAAGGATATCCTTAGCTTTAACACCAAAGTCAAAAGCGAAAGTCATACCAACACCTTTAGTGTCAGAATCGCCAGTTGCCGGTCCTAAATCTGAGCGGATAAATTTGAAGTTTGTACCCACACCCCAATTTTCATTTACTTGAAAGCCATAAGTAATAGCTATTGCTACATCGTAACTGGAGAAATCCCCTAAAGGGGTTGAATCTAGGGCGGTTTGAGTTTGTGATCCCAGGTTCATAAATTGGATAAAAGCCCCAATATTTCCGATTTCAGGATAGTATTGATTCCAGCTAAGATATTCGTAATAAAGGTCATTAATTCCTGAACCTTCAAGCCAATTAGTATGCATACCTGCGATTTGTGTTTTTCTATTAAACGCCATAGCACCCGGATTCCAATATGCTGCATAAGCATCATCAGCGTGAGCAACATAAGCTTCACCCATTCCACTAGCGCGAGACCCTGGAGCAATAAGCAAAAATATTAAAGCCCCTTCAGAAACAGCAGTTAATGTTGTAGGAATTGCCATACATAAAATCAATATTGCAATTACTATCGTATTTTTCATTTTAAACATTTATCCTCCAATGAATAATTTCGTTAATTTTTTAAATACTAAGGACACATCTCATTGTTGATGTGAGTCTCAACAATATAAGTGCAAAATAAAAATAGTCAAGATAATTAGCAATATTTTTCTGAATGACTCCTAAAAGTTAATTTTTTTGTTATGGTGCCGAAGGCCGGACTCGAACCGGCACGAGCGTTCACTCGGAGGATTTTGAATCCACTGCGTCTACCAATTTCACCACTCCGGCACAATTTCTTTTTTATTTAAGCAATTAATTATGTCAAGTAAAAAGCATTTATTATTTTAAAAAGGGCATAATTTCCAGGATTAGAGCTTGATTAATGCTATATTTTGCTATTATTTATAATCTTTAGAAAATCTATTAATATTTCAATGGCTGTATTGATTAAAGTATTGTGTTTTACATTTCTTAAATCAATTATTATAGAAAAAGTTTCTGTTTCATCTATTCTAATAGGGTGGGAAGTAGTTTTTATTAACTCAAAAACTTTCGATTTTTTGGGTCTAATTTGCTTAGGATAATCCATAACTAATTTTTTATTTTTGATTTGACATGAGGTAAGACCGATTTTCTCAGCAATAAATCTCATTTCAAAGTATTGAATAGCCTGCAAGGCTTCCTGGGGCATTTTTCCAAATCTATCTACTAATTCATCTTTTAGATCTTCGAAAGCTTCCACAGAGTTTAGTTCTTTCATTCTGCGATAGAGGTTAATCCTCTCTTTTTCATCTGCAATATATGTTTCCGGGAAATAGAAATCAACTCTAATTTTCAGAGCTTCTAAGTTTTCCCTTTTTTCATTCTCTTCGAAAAGCTTAGTATGATTTTTATCGATATTGCTCATTGCTTCTCTGAGAAGCCTATTATAATAGTTAAAACCTACTGTTTTAATAGTTCCTGATTGCTTGGTACCTAGCAAACTGCCGGCCCCTCGAATCTCTAAATCTCTGAGCGCAATTTGGTAGCCTGCCCCTAAGTAATCATATTCTGTTAAAGCATTTAATCTTTCACGAGATTCTAAGGAGATGCTTTCCGGGATTAAGAAGTAGGCATAAGCACGGCGACTTCCTCGACCTACTCTCCCACGTATCTGGTAGAGTTGGGCTAAGCCGAAAGTGTCGGCCCTATTCACTATCATGGTGTTGGCATTGGGGATATCTATCCCATTTTCAATAATGGTAGTCGAGATTAAAACATCATATTTATGGTGATAAAAATCTATTATTAAAGACTCTAACTCTTTGCCTGACATCTGACCATGGCCAATTCTAAATTTTACATTAGGGAGAAGTGCTTCTAATCGGGAAGCAATAGTTCTAATTGTAGAAACCCTATTATGTAAAAAGAAACACTGGCCCCCGCGATCAACTTCTCTCTGAATGGCATCTTTGATAACTTCTTCATCAAAGGCTGAAACCATGGTCCTAACAGGAAGTCTATCTTTGGGAGAAGTTTTAATGAGAGAAATATCTTTGAGCTTGGATAGAGCCATACTTAGAGTTCTGGGGATTGGAGTCGCGGACATGTAGAGGGTATCAACATTAGCTTTGATTTGCCTTATCTTCTCCTTCTGTCTAACCCCAAATCTATGTTCTTCATCTACTATGAGTAGTCCCAATCTTTTAAAAGCAATGTCCTTGGACAGGAGTCGATGAGTTCCGATGGCGATATCAACAGAACCTTTAGAGATGTCAATTATATCATCTTTCAATCTTTTTGGTGTTCGAAATCTAGAAAGCATGGCAATTCGGACAGGATACTGGGCTAAACGTTCTCTGAATACCATATAGTGCTGTTCTGCCAGCAGAGTTGTAGGAACTAAGATAGCAACTTGGTAGCCACTCATAACTGCCTTGAAAGCAGCTCTGATAGCAACTTCAGTTTTACCAAAACCAACATCTCCGCATAAAAGCCTTTCCATACTTGTGGGAGATTCCATATCTGCCTTAATTTCAGCTGTAGTAGTTAACTGGTCTGGAGTTTCATCATATAAAAAAGCATTTTCCATTTCAACTTGCCAAGCAGAATCCGGTTCATGAGAGACACCAACCCTCATTTTTCTTTCTGCATAGAGATTAACAATATCTTGAGCAATTAACTCAATCTGAGATTTGGCTTTCTTCTTTTGATTTCCCCACTGTTTAGACCCAATTTTATGAACTTTTGGTTCTGAACCCTCATCAGCAATGTATTTACTGACTAACTGGATTTGGAAAGTAGGAACATATATTTTATCTCCATCAGCATAATTAATAACTAAACATTCAATCTGATTCCCATCTATTAGCATCTTCTGTAAGCCTTCAAACAAGCCGATACCATGATCAATATGAACAACATAATCCCCGGTCTTAAGAGAATCATAATCAACTAAAGCCTCTTTTTTAGAAAAACGGGATTTGTATTTTTTATTCTCATACCTGTTATAAATATCATGATCAGTATAAACTACTAATTTAGCTTCAGGCAGAACAAAACCTTTGCTCAAAACTCCTATTGTGAAATCTATCTTATTTTCCTTATCACTCAAGAGTTCTTTCATTCTATTGCTCTGACTTTTATTATCAGATTGAATAATAATATGATAACCTTTATCAAGATACTCCTGAAGATTGTCCTCAAACTTGGCAAAATCTGCATTAAATTTCTCAATGTTAAGGTAGTTGAAGCTTGCGAAGCCCTCAGCTTCTATAATGGCTTGCTGACTGTTTTGTAAGAAAATAGATTTATGTTGACTAAGCTTGTCTTTTACATAATCATAATCTTTGAAGAGTAAAGCGGGTGATGCAATGACATCATTTTTATTTTTACTCTGTCTTCTCTGAAAAAGCTGATTAGTCTCATTGAATATTTCAATAGTATCACCCTTAACATATTGGAATTCATCCCAAAACATTAACACATTAGCCCCAAAATAATCTAAAAGAGTTTGGGTCTTCTCATATAGCAAAGAGACATCTTGTTCAATACCCTGATAAAAACCTTCATCTGCAATCTTACTTAATAGGGGAGAATCACTTATAACATCATGAAGTGATATTTCTCTTACAGGTAAAATTGTGACACTGTTAACTTGCAGTTTTTCTGATTTCTGAGTTTGAGGTGAGAAAAATCTCAAAGTTTCAATCTCATCTCCAAAAAAATCTATTCTTAAGGGTAAGGAGTGATTAGGAGAATAGACATCTATGATTCCTCCCCGCTTGGATGCTTGGCCTACTTTACCTACTTGAAACTCAATATTATAGCCTAAACCTGATAATTCAGAAATGAGAATTTCCGGATCATATTGATCGCCAACCCTAAGTTTTTTTATATTCTTAAAAAGTAGTGAAGAGGGGATTAAATTTCGGAGAAGTGTCCTGATCGAACACACATAGACTAGTGGTTCTTGAGAAGAGAGAATTCTGGATAAAGCCCTAATTCTTAAAGCTCTGATATTTGTATGAGGAGACCTGTCTTCATAAGGCAATACTTCATAATCTGGGATAAATTCAACTTCATCCATAGATAATAAAACTTCTAAATTGCCTTGAAAATCCTCGGCTAATCTGTCATCAGAGACTACCACCAGAATATTCTTCTGCTCTTTACGAAAAGTATTGGCAACAAGTAATGATTTTAAAGATAAATTTAAGTTAGCTATCTGAAGTTTCTTACCCTCATTCAATGCCCGATCTATATCTTTAACTAAAGTTGTCGCTTCTAAGAAAGGCTTAATCTTTTTGTAAAACATCTCTTCTCCATGGTTTTGTGATTTAGGTAATAAATTATTTCTCCTTGCAACTGTCAAGTATTTGCTAAAAATTTAAGGAAAATCCCATCATAATCCTATCAGGATGCTAAAGAGGGGGAGAGCGAAGCAGACGGGTGTATTTAGCCACTGAAAACACAGAAAACACAGACAAGACAAAAAGAAAGAAGTCTATCCACTAATTACACTAATTACACTAAGAAGAAGAAAGAAGAAGAAGAGCTTTCATTCGAATTAACTCAAATTAAAACGAATAAACACGAATTAATCTATCAAAATATACATAAAGCTAGAGCCTGTACGTCTTAAATCCCCTCTTAATCCCAGAGGGATGTGCAAGAGGGGTGCCTCGTTAGAGGCGGGGTGTTCAAAGAAAAGAAGAAGAAGATCCTTAACA